>CAZULR010000042.1:0-13808 GCA_964621235.1 uncultured Acidimicrobiaceae bacterium | reverse complement strand
ACAGCATGGGGGCCATCGACGTCCCCGCCGACCGCTACTGGGGGGCCCAGACGGCACGTTCGCTGCACCACTTCCCGATCGGCGACGACCGGATGCCGGAGCCGCTGATCCGGGCCATCGGCATCCTGAAGGAGGCCTCGGCCCAGGTCAACGCCGACCTCGGCAAGATGTCGCCGGAGAAGTCGGCCCTCATCGTCGCCGCCGCACGTGAAGTGTCCGACGGCAAGCTCGACGACCACTTCCCCCTGAGTGTCTGGCAGACCGGCAGCGGCACGCAATCGAACATGAACGCCAACGAGGTCATCTCGAACCGGGCCATTGAGCTGGCGGGTGGCATCATGGGGTCGAAGGACCCCGTGCACCCCAACGACGACGTCAACATGTCCCAGTCGTCCAACGACACCTTCCCCACGGCCATGCACATCGCGGCCGTCGAGGAGATCACCCATCGGCTCCTGCCGTCGATCCGCCACCTGCGCGACGCGTTGGCGGCCAAGTCGGCGGCGTACGCCTCGATCACCAAGATCGGTCGCACCCACCTGATGGACGCCGTCCCGCTCACGCTCGGCCAGGAGTTCTCGGGCTACGTGTCCCAGCTCGACGCCGACCTGCGGCGCATCGAGTCCACGCTCGACGACCTCTACGAGCTGGCCGCCGGCGGCACCGCGGTCGGCACCGGCCTCAACACCCACCCCGAGTTCGGCACCCGGGTGGCCGCGGCCATCGCCGAACTGACGGGGCTGCCGTTCATCACGGCACCCAACAAGTTCGCCGCCCTGGCCGCCCACGACGCTCTGGTGGCCACCAGCGGGGTGCTGCGCACCCTGGCCGCGTCGCTCATCAAGATCGCCGACGACCTGCGGTGGCTCGGGTCGGGGCCCCGCAGCGGCCTGGGCGAGCTCAACCTCCCCGAGAACGAGCCCGGCTCGTCGATCATGCCCGGCAAGGTCAATCCGACCCAGAGCGAGGCGATGATCATGGTCTGCATCCAGGTCTACGGCAACGACGCCGCCGTGGCCATGGCCGGTGCCCGCGGCAACCTCGAGCTCAACGTCTGCAAGCCGGTGATCATCCACAACGTGATGCACTCGATCCAGCTCCTGACCGAGGCGTCGGCCGCCTTCACGCGGTTCTGCGTGGACGGCCTCGAGCCGAACGAGGCCCGGATCCGCCAGCACCTCGAGAACTCGTTGATGCTGGTGACCGCGCTGAACCCCCTCATCGGCTACGACAAGGCGGCCGAGGTGGCCAAGAAGGCCCACAAGGAGGGCTCCACGCTGCGCGAGTCGGCGGTCGCCCTCGGCTACCTGACCGGCGAGCAGTTCGACGAGGCCGTCCGGCCCGAGTCGATGACGCACCCATGACCACATCGCACCCGTGAGCGCGTCGCACCCATGAGCACGACGCACCCATGAGCAAGGAGCACGGAACGATGGAGCACACCGCGAAGCGCCGCACCCTCCTCATCTGCCTGCTCGCGTCCGCAGCCGTCCTCGCCGCCTGCAGCTCGTCGTCGACCGCCCCCACGACCACGACCGGAGCCGCCGGCAGCACCGGCACCCTCACCATCATGGTCACCAACGACGACGGCGTCACCGCCCCGGGCATCGACGCGGTGGTCCAGGGACTGCGGAGGCTGCCGCACACCGAGGTGACCGTCGTGGCCCCGGCGACCAACCAGAGCGGCACCGGCGGCAAGACCACCACCGGAACGCTGACGACGACGGCGGCGACGACCGCCAGCGGCTACCCGGCCACCGCCGTGCAGGGGTATCCCGCCGACACGGTGATCTGGGCCGTCAGCGATCACGGGCTGTCGTTCCGTCCCGACCTCGTCGTGTCGGGTATCAACTTCGGCCAGAACATCGGACCGCTGGCCGCACTCTCGGGCACGGTGGGTGCGGCCCGTGAGGCCGTCACCCTCGGCATTCCGGCGCTGGCCGCCAGCCAAGGCGTCGACAACGGCGCCAGCCCCGACTTCGCCGAGGCGGTGCCCCTGGTCGAGCAGTGGGTGACCCAGCACCGGACCGCGCTGTTGGCCCACGCCTCGGGCGCCGCGCCGCTGCAGGCCAACCTCAACGTGCCCACCTGCACGCCGCACCCGGTGCGCGGGCCGGCGACCACGGTGATGGCCGCCACCGGTGACGCCTCCGTGACGACCTCTGTCGACTGCACGTCGACCTCGACGGCCTACACGAACGACCTCGAGGCGTTCGAGATCGGCTTCGCCACCCTCACGCCGCTGTACCCACCCGCGAGCTGACGCGGTCGCGCCGGCGTTGGCGTCGCGTGCGTGCTGGTCGATGCCCTGCCGTGGGCCGGGTCTCCGGACGGCATGTTGGCCGTGCGCGTGCTCGGGTCGGCCGAATAGCTGCTTCCCGAGCTGGTCGACCTGGTGGCCTGACGGGTGACTGCCCCTCGACGACGGGCCCCACCGGTCACCCAGAAGCCGACGGGAGCTCCGGGATCCACCGCTTCATGAACTCGTCGAACATCGGGACCGTGAACTCGATCTCGCCCCAGCGCGGCGAGTAGCAGAGCGCCCGCCGCAGCAGGCCCTCGCGGACGAACCCGAGGTCGGTCGTCGACCGTCCGAGCAGGGCGGCGACGTCTCCCGACCGCACCGGGCCCGGACCCAGTTCGGCCATGGCCCGGAGATAGGAGCGCTCGGGGTCGCTCGTCCGGCCGGACCGGACCCGGAAGAACCCCTCGTCCAGTTCGGCGGTGGCCACCGGGATGCTCCGTTCCACGTCGTCGAGGGTGATCACCTCGGGACCGTCCGATACGTCCCAGGCCTGCTTGCCGAACTCCTGGAGGAAGTAGGGGAACCCCCGGGTCACGTCGAGGACGCGCTCGAGGGCGCGCTCGTCCCAGGTGACGCCCTCGTCGGCCGCGGGGACGACCAGCGCCTCCCGCGCCGCCTCGCCCCCCAGCGAACCGATGGACGGGAACGTGAACATCCGTTCGGCGTAGGACTTCGCTTCGCCGGTGAGCGTCGACAGGGACGGCAGGCCGGCGCCGGCGATGGTGATGGGGAGTCGGAGTTGCGAGGCCCGGTGGAGGCCCATCACCAGCGCCTCGAGCGTCGGCTGGGCGACGTAGTGGAGCTCGTCGATAGTGAGCAGGACGCCCGTGCCGTGGTCCCGTGCCACCTCGCCCAGCTCGACGAAGAGCCCGGCGAGGTCGGTCCCCAGGTCGCCGGAGTCGGCCGGGCCGGCCACGGCCTCGACATCGATCGTGAGCTCGGGCCCGTCGGGGAGCTTCAGGCTGAACGCCTTGAGGACTCCGAGCGCGCGCACGATGCGCTCACCGATGCGGCGCTTCGCGTCCATCGACAGGAGGACGCGACGGAACCCCGAGGCCAGGCGGGGGGCGAGCTTGCCGTCCTCACCGACCTCGATGTGCTCGTGGAAGTAACCCCGGCCCCAGGCGCACTGCTCGAACTCGTTGAGCATCACCGTCTTGCCGACGCCGCGGAGCCCGGTCAGGAGTTGGCTGCGACCGTCCCGGCCGAGCAGGAGCCGCTGCAGCGCGACGTCCATGGCGTCGATCTCCCGGTCCCGGCCCACCAGGGCGGGGGGACGGGTGCCTGCGCCCGGGCTGTAGGGGTTCCGCACGGGGTCCATGCCCCGAGTGTATCGGCCGATGGTGCATTTATAGCGAATTCGCTCTAAATGGGGCAGAACACCCGGAACGCCGCCTGTCCCGGACCGGGCCGGCGCCGCGACAGTAGCTGACGGACCGTCAGACAGCGCACTATCCTTCGCGCAGGCCCGGCGCGGGTCCCGGATCTCAGAGCAGGGAGTAGGCACGTGACGACCACCCCACCAGCGGGCCTGCACATCGGGCTGACCGACGGCACCTTCTACGGCGGCAATCCCTTCCCGGCGTTCGCCTGGATGCGCGCCGAGGCGCCGGCCTACTTCGACGAGTCTTCCGGCGTGTGGGGGATCACCCGCTACGCGGACGTGAAGGAGATCTCGAAGGACCCCGAGACCTTCTCCAACGCCGGGGGGATCCGGCCCGAGACGACGGCGCTGCCGATGATGATCGACTTCGACGCCCCCGAGCACGTCCGGCGCCGCCGGCTGGTCAGCGAGGGCTTCACCCCGAAGCGCATCCGGGAGAGCGCCGACGGCGTCCGCACCGTCTGCGACGCCATCCTCGACAAGGTGTGCGAGCAGGGGCACGCCGACTTCGTGCGGGACATCGCCGCGCCGCTGCCCATGATCGTCATCGGCGACATGCTGGGCGTGGCCCCCGAGGACCGGGACTCCCTCCTACGCTGGTCGGACGACATGGTGAAGGCGCTGGGCTCACCCGACCCGACGGCCATGGACGCTGCGGCGGTGGCGGCGATGGAGTACGCCGAGTACATCACCGCAGTGGTCGAGCAGCGCCGTCGCGACAACCAGTCCGACGACCTGGTCGGCACCCTGGTCCACGCCGACATCGACGGCGACAAGCTCGACGAGTCCTCGCTCATCTACGAGACCCTGCTGATACTGATCGGCGGCGACGAGACGACGCGTCACGTCCTGAGCGGCGGCATCTACGAGCTGCTCACCCATCCCGACCAGTTCGCCCTCCTCGCCGCCGAGCCCGATCGGCGCCAGCTGGCCATCGAGGAGATGCTGCGCTGGGTGTCGCCGATCAAGAACATGGCCCGCACGGCCACCCGCGACGTCGAGCTCCACGGCGAGACCATCCGGGAGGGTCAGAAGCTCCTCCTGCTGTACCCGTCGGCCAACCGGGACGAGCGCAACTTCGACGAGCCCGAGCACTTCGACGTCACCCGCACCCCGAACGACCACATGGCGTTCGGATTCGGTGCCCACTTCTGCCTGGGCAACCGTCTCGCCCGCCTCGAGCTGGCCACGATGCTGGACCGCCTGTTCGAGCGGCTGCCCGACCTGACGCTGGCCACGGACGCCGAGCCGCCGAAGCGCAATGCCAACTTCGTGTCCGGCATCGAGTCACTCCCGGTCACCTTCACCCCGACCACCCCGGTGGGGGCCTCGGCCTGATGGCCCGTCCGCCGGTCCTCGACGCGGCGGTCCTCGACGCCGTCCTCGCCGGGCCTGACGCGCCCGACTGGGACCTCGTCGACGGTCAGCTGGTCAAGGTGGTCGTGTGCGCAAGCTTCACCGCCGCCCTCGACTTCGTGGTGGCCGTGGGGGGGCTGGCCGAGGAGGCCGACCACCATCCCGACATCGACATCCGGTGGCGGACGGTGCGCCTGGCGCTGGTGACCCACGACGCCGGGGGGATCACCGACCTCGACCTGGCACTGGCCCGGGCCGTCGACGCCCTGGGGGACGGGACCCCATAGGGCCCCGCCACCCGGGCGTCACACCGACCGTCGCGGCTCAGTAGCCGCCGGTGCACCCGTTCTGGTCGGGTGCCGAGTTCGGGTTGCCGTAGTAGTAGGTGGCGAAGGCCACGGCCACCCGGATCTGCTGGAGCGGCGAGGCATAGGCGGCGTTCGACGGGAACCCGAAGGAGTTGAACTGGTTCCAGTTGGCGCGGCTCATACCGAGGCCGCCGGCGAAGACGGCACCGTTGACGTTCCAGTTGCCTCCCTCCTCGCACATGTTGACCCTCTCCCAGGCGTTGATCTGGTACTGCGACAGTCCGTAGTCGACGACCGGCGCAGGGGTCGGCGGCGGTGCTGCCGGGGGCGAGTAGACGGTGCTGCCCCCGAGGGACCCGAAATAGCCGACCGAGCCGAAGGTGAACACGCCGCCGTCGGCGGCGACGTCCACGTAGCCGCCCCGGGTCGAGGCGGTGGCCACGACGGGCTGGTTCAGCGGATGGCCGGCCAACGAGCCGGCGAAAGTGGCGCCACCGAAGGCGAAGGTGCCGCCGTCGCGTGAGACGATCCGGTAGCCGCCTCCCTCGCCGGTGATCCCGACCGCGGGTGCCGACGTCGGGGCATTGCCTTCGAAGCGGGCGTCGCCGAAGGAGTAGACGTCACCGTTGGCGGCGACCTCCCAGTAGCCCCGGCCGTCGACGGTGGGGGAGACGCCCACGATCGGACTGGTCGGCGACATGCCGGTGGCGGCACCGTAGAAGCCGGCGTCACCGACGGCGAACACGCCCCCGTCGGCGCCCACGAGCCAGTAGCCGTTGCCGTCGGCGGTCCTCGCCATGCTGACGATCGGGGCGCCCAGCGGGATGCCGGCCACGGCGCCGTGGAATCCGGCGTCACCGAAGGCGAAGACGCCACCGTCGGAGGCGACCTCCCAGTAGCCCCGGCCGTCACTGGTGGGGGTGATGCCGACGATCGGGCTGTTGAGGCGGAGGCCGACGGTCGAGCCGTGGTAGGTGGCATCGCCGAAGGCGAACACGCCCCCGTCGCCACCGACCAGCCAGTACCCCTGGCCGTCCGAGGTGGCGGCCCCCGAGGTGATCGGCGCGTTGAGGACCATGCCGGCACCAGAGGGCAGGGGAGCGGCGGTGGCCGCCGGGGCGGTCCCGACGAGCTGGGCCAGCAGCGTGGCGGACAGCGCCACCGAGGCGAGGCCGGCGGTGGCGGCCCGGTTGCGGTGGGAGCGCTTTGCGCGGCGACGCACCGCGTTCGTGGTGTGTCGTGCGGCGTCGGACGGGGTAGAGGTGGTTCGGGTACGTCGGAATGCAGGGGTAGTGGTGAATGCCGGAGGCATCGTGGGTGACCTTTCCGTGGTCGGTCGCGGCCACACCGGTACGGCGGGCAGGACTCTCTTCTGGTTGGGTGGACCCCACGTCTGCGCATTCAACGCCCCAGCCGGACACCGGGAAGGGTGTGCCGGCCTGGCTTCAAGAGCCGGGTGTGCTAGCGGGTGTTCATGTCCGATCGGATGAACTGGTTACGTGGTGCGCTCCTCAGCGGTGTCGTCCGGAACCGGGCTGTTGGTCGGCCCGCGGTAGTCGGGACCCACTACGGACCCCGTCCCCGGAAGTCCATGAGTGTACAGGTGGCGTCCTCCACCCGACGCCCGGGCTGCCCGGCGACGGCCTCCAGAATGTGGAGAACCTGTGGATAATCTAGGAATCCGCCCTGGTGGCCGCCCCACCGATCAAGTCCGCAGGAATTTCGGCAATTCGCCGGGAATTCAGCCGTCCGCGGGGCGGACGCGGTGCCCGGCACCGCCGAGCGCGTCGATCGCCCGGCCGACGTCCTCGTCCTTCACCAGCACCAGATCGGTGTCGTAGGTCGACACCACGAACACGCCGACCTCGGACCCCGCCAGCGGCACGGTCACCGAGGCGATCACCCCCACCAGGTCGAATGCCAACGGTCCGACGATGCGCAGGGCCCGCCAGCCCGGCTCCACCCGGGCACCCGCGGGCTCGTCGCCCTCGAGGCACACGACCGACAGCTCGTCGATGGTCCGGGAGGCCGAGTACAGGCGGGCGCCGGCCGGCGGGGTGGGCCACGGTCGCCCGGGGTCGAGTCGGCAGACCGAGTACCGGCCCGACTCGATCAGGAGTTCCACGGGGACGCTCCGGAGCCGGGCTCAGCCGACCGGCAGGTCCCACAGGGGGAACCAGCGGTCGAGGTCGGCCTCGACGGTCAGGTCGTCAGCCAGCAGGCTGCGGAGCTTGAACTCCTCCTCGGTCGACCGCTGCTCGTGGCCCGTGGGCACGAACGGGTAGAAGGTGCCGCGCTTGAACAGGTAGACGAGGTAGGCGGTGGAGGGGAGCACCGAGCCGGCGCCGACGGTCGCCCCCTCCCGTGCGTCGCCGTCGGGTGCGGCGGTCGGGAGCTGGGACAGACCGAACACCGAGCACAGCAGCTGGGGCCCCCAGCCGGCGTCGGCCAGTGAGGAGTTCACGAGGTGGATCTGGGTGACCAGGGCCTCGATGTCCGGGTCCTGCACGACCAGCCACTGGTAGCCGAAGGAGTCGGTCGTCGACGTGATGCCCTCGGCGCCCTCCATGCCGAGCAGCGACACGACCTCGGCCTGCATGTCGGCGAACCCCTGGCCCGACGGTGGCTTGAAGCACACGCCGGCGTGGCCCGAGCAGGTCATGGCCGACGCGCTCTGCAGCGTGATGGAGGCCGATGGGAGGGCGAAGAGCGCGTCGAGATTGGACTGGACCGGCTTGGTGCGGCCGAGGATGGTGTCGAACAGGCCCATCAGGCCGATCCCGGGCCCGTCCGACGTCGTCCCGGGTCCGTCAGCCGGCCCCGGGGGAGCAGCCGCCCGGCGCCGTTGCTCACGACGGCCGGCCCATCTCGGCCTCGAGGGAGGCGAGCTGGGCCAGGCGCTGGTCGAGCGAGGGATGCGTCGAGAAGATGGTCGAGATGCTCACGCCCGACTTGGCGATCGCCGGGGTGAAGTAGAAGGCGTTGAAGGTCTCGGTCGACCGGAGGTCCCGGGTGGGGATCCGGGCGATGTCCCCCGTCACCTTGACGAGCGCCGAGGCGAGCACGGACGGCTGCCCGGTCAGCAGTGCGCCCGACCGGTCGGCCGCCAGCTCCCGGTACCGGGAGAGCGCCATGGTGAGCAGGAAGCTGATGGCGTAGACGACCACGGACACCAGGAGGACCAGCATCTCCACCATGGCCGTGTTGTCCCCGCCCTGGTTGTTGTTGTTGTTCCCCCCACCACCGAAGCCGCCCATCATCCCGGTCCACAGCATCATGCGGGTGACGAGGCCGGCCACCATGCCGAGGAAGCTGGCGATGGTCATCACCGCCACGTCACGGTGGGCCACGTGGGAGAGCTCATGGGCCAGAACGGCCTCGAGCTCAGGCTCGTCGAGGCGGCGCATCAGCCCGGTGGTGGCGCACACCACGGCACTGTTCGGGCTGCGCCCGGTGGCGAAGGCGTTGGGCACATCGGTATCGGCGACCGCCACCCGGGGCTTCTTCATGTCGGCCATGGCGCACAGCCGGTCGATGGCCCCGTGGAGCTGGGGGGCCTCCTCGGGCGAAACGATCCTCCCGCCCATGCCGTAGAGGGCGATCTTGTCGGAGAACCAGTACTGGCAGAAGAGGATGGCCCCGGCGAAGACCAGGACCACGGCGTAGGAGATCCCGACGGCGATGAGCAGTCCGATTACCGCCCCGTACAGGAGGACGATCATCAGGCCGGTGACGAACATCCGCAGGCTGAGGCCCCGGTCGTTCGGGATGTTGCGGGCGGTGCTCATGCGGCGGTCCTCGGGGCGGTGGCGGACAAGGTCAGTTGCGCTCCCCGCCGGGCTCGTCGAGGAGGGATTTCGTCTCGGCGAGGGTGGCGTCGGAGAACGGCACCACGAGGTCCGAGCTGGTGAAGGCATCGGGTGCCAGCAGGATCCCGACGACCCGGACCTCGGCGATGACCGCGGCCAGTGCCGAGGCGAACCTGGGCTCGTCGTCGCCGTCCACGGCGGCGTTGAGCTCGGCCTCGAGCTCGCCCAGGCGACCCTTGTCGGCGTCGGGGACGTCGAACTGCCCCTCGCCCAGGATGCGGACGATCACTTGGGGGCCTCCGTCTCCCCGGCCGCCGGTGCCTCCTCGGCCGGCCCGAGCTGCGCCGGGGTGCCGGCGCCGATCTCAGCTTTCAGCGCCGCCAGGTCGGCGTCGACGGAGCTGGCCGACGACACCTGGTCCAGCTGGGCCTGGATGTCGTCGACGGGATTGGTGAGGTCGGTCAGGGCACCCGAGGCCAGGAGCTCGTCCATCGCCCCGGCCCGGGCCTGCATCGAGTCGATCTTGTCCTGGGCCCGCTGCACCGACATGCCGGCGTCGCCCATCGACTCCGAGATGCCCGAGACGGCCTCGCCGATCTTGGTCTGGGCCTCGGCCGCAGTGTAGGTGGCCTTCATGGTCTCCTTCTTGGTGCGGAAGGCGTCCACCTGGGCCTGGAGGTTCTGGGCCGTGGTGATCAGCTTGGCCTCCTGGTCGGCCACCTGCTGGTGCTGGGTCTGCAGGTCGGCGAGCTGCGGCGCGATGGCCGCCCGCCGCGCCAGGGCCTCGCGCGCCAGGTCCTCGCGGTTCTGGGAGAGGGCGTCCTTGGCCTGCTGCTGGAGCTTGTCCGCCTGGCCCTGGAGCTGGGTCGCCTGCAGCTCGATGCGCTTTTTGGCGGTGGTCACGTCGGCCACGCTGCGCCGGACCTTCTGGAGGTTCTCCAGCAGCTTCTGGTAGGAGAGGTCGAGGGACTCGCGTGGATCCTCCGCCTTGTCCAGGAGCTTGTTCGTCTTGGCCTGGAGAATCCCTGACATGCGCTTCATGACACCCATTGGCGACGATCCTTCCTCACGATCTCCCTGCAGTGTAGGCCCGGGCATCCCGGTAGCGTGATCGGCGTGTCCGCACAACGCTGCCTCCTCACCGTCCATGCCCACCCCGACGACGAGGCCTCCAAAGGGGCCGGAACCGTCGCCCGCTACCACGCCGAGGGTGTCCACACCGTGCTCGTCTGCTGCACCGACGGTGCCGAGGGGGAGATCCTGAACCCGGCGCTCGACACCCCCGAGGTCCGGGCCGACATCGCCGCCGTACGGCGGCGTGAGCTCGACGAGGCCACCGCGGTCATCGGCTACGACGAGGTCGTCCTGCTCGGCTACCGCGATTCGGGCATGGCCGGCTCCGAGGCCAACGCCCATCCCGACTGCTTCGCCGCGGCCCCGCTCGACGAGGCCACGGAGCGCCTCGTGAGCGTGATCCGGCGCACCCGCCCGCAGGTCATGGTCATCTACGGCGACGACCAGTCGGGCTATCCGCACCCGGACCACCTGCGCGTCCACGAGGCCGGCCTGGCCGCCTTCCGGGCGGCCGGAGACCCGGCCCGCTTCCCCGGGGCGGGTGCGCCCCACCAGCCGGCCAAGCTCTACTACACGGTCCATTCCGCGGCGAGGTTCCGGGCCATCCACGACAAGTTCGAGGAGCTCGGCCTGGAGTCGCCCTTCGACGCCGACTGGCGGGCCCGGTGGGACACGATGCCCGAGGAGACACCCACTGCGGTGGTCGACATCACGCAGCAGGCCCACGTGCGTCGCGAGGCCTTGCTGGCCCACGCCACCCAGGTGGACCCGAACTCGAAGTTCTGGTTCGGGCTGCCCCCCGAGGTCATGGAGTCCATCCAGCCGCACGACGACTACCGGCTGGCCTTCGTCGGCGACCCCGACGGCACGGTGCGCGTGCCGGAGCGTGACGGGTCCGTCGAGGACGACCTGTTCGCCGGCCTGGGGCAGGTGCCGGTCCCGTGACGGCCCCGTGGCTGTCCGAGGAGTGGTTCACCCTGGCCGGTGCCGAGGCCGCCGGCCTGCACGGTCCTCCGACCCTCGAGGGGACGGTCGTGGTCGAGGTGACCGGCGGTGGAGCGGGCGACGTGTCCGGGCACGCCACGTTCGCCGGGGGCGAGCTCGTCGACAGTGGCTCCGGCGCCGTTCCGGGCGCCGATCTCACGCTCACCCTGACCGACGCCGATGCCCGGGCCGTGGTGACGGGCGACCTCGACCCCTCGGTCGCCTTCATGCAGGGCCGGATGAAGGTGGCCGGCGCCATGGCGCCGCTCCTCGACCTCCTGGCCGCGGCCGGCACCGGCGCCGCCCGGGACCGGCTCGGACGGGTGGCCGCCCAGACCGACTTCTAGGCCGGTTCCCACCCTCCGGTCGGGGAACGCCGCACGTGGGGTCCGGAGGCCGACGATGCCCCGCCCCCGAGGAAGGGGAGGTGGACGGCACCTGAGCTCTGCAACAGGATGAGCGTCACGGCGGTCACCACCACCACGACGAGCAGGACCACCAGGTAGGGACGGACCCGTGTCCAGCCGGTCCGATGGGCACGGCGCAGCCGCCGGGGAGCGACGGTGGTGACCGTCGACATCCCGGCCGGCCCCCGGTGCCGCACGGCGAAGGCACCGATGCGCCGGCTGAGGTCCGTCGGGTCCGCACCGGCGCGCAGGAACCGGTAGGTGCCGGAGCGGGTCTGGACGCTGATCAGCGCGCCCGCCTCGGCGTGGGGGAGCCGCTTCACGGTGTCGGCCTCCTCGACCAGCGTGGTCGTCGGGCCGCCCGGCACGGGTGCCGGTGTGTCGGGAAGCTGGCGGGCGGGGTCCGTCCACCACGCCGGGATGACACCGCCGCCCCATGGCTCGACCGCGTGGGCCACGACCGACTCCCAGGGCAGCAGCCGGGCCGGCTCGCCCCGGCGTCGGACGACGCCGATCCCGCGGTCGTCGACGACGACCGAGTCGATGATGGTGGGGTCGTATCCGTGCGGGTCGAGCAGCAGGAGCCCGGTGACGGTCAGGGGCTTGGGGCCCGGCCCCTCCCGCGCACCCGGCACGTCGGGCCCGGGTGCCGTGGTCACGCGCGGACGGTGCTCCGCATGGCGTCGCGCAGCGGCCGGTAGCCGATACGGGACGCACCCACGGCGTCGACGGCGGCGGCCACGTCCGGATCGCCCACCAGGAGTTCGAGGTCGGCCACCCGGGACGCCCAGTCATCGGCGGCGGCCCGCAGCTCGGGGCTGTCGACGGCGGGGTGCAGGGTAATCTCGGTCACCCCGGGGGCGAGCGAGCCGAGGGCCTCGAGCAGGGCCTTGCGCCCGCCGACGGCCGGGACGGTGACCGCCCGGTCGGCGAAGAGCACACCCTCCTCGGCCGCCAGCTGGCGGATCGGGAACCCGACGTTGGGCTCCACTGCGTCATCGGGCAGGCGCAGGGGCAACCCGAACTCGACGGCGAGCTCCAGGTAGATGTCGAAGAACTCGGGACGCAGCAGCAGGGCGTCCATGTGGGCGTCCAGGTGGCTGATGTCGAAGCCCCACAGCACGGCCCGCTCGACCTGTGCCCGGCACTCACGACGCACCTCGTCGAGGTCGGCGTGGTCCCACACGTCGGTGACCGTCCGGGGGAAGCCGCCGTCACCGTCGAGGAGGGAGGGGGCCTGGGTGATGGGGCCCCAGCGGTACAGGTCGTGCTCGGCGTTCAGCGTCAGGCGCACGCCGACGTCGTCGCCCCGGAACCGCGAGGCCGCCTCGCGTGCCCAGGGGGCCGGCACCAGCAGCGACGCCGAGGTGGCGAGCCCGTCTCGGAGCGCGTCGTACACGCCGGTCGTCGCCGAGTGGCAGAAGCCGAGGTCGGCACAGTTGAGGATCAGGAGGCGGTCATCGGGGGCTGCCCCGAGCCGCTCAACCACAGACGCCATGTACCGACCGTAGTCGGCGACCGGTCAGGCGGCGCGTCCCGAGCCGGTGCGGAGCCGGGCGCGGGCCTCGGCGATGCCCCGGCGGCCCACCTGACGCGTGTGCTCGTCGAGCCGCCAGCTCACGTCGTCGGCCCGCTCGCCCGGGCGCTCGACGTCGTTGGGGCCGAGGTCCGGGACGGCCACCGGGCCCGGTGCTGGGTCGGCATCGAGCAGCGGGAGCGGCAGCTGCAGCCCGAGGGTGCGGATGTCGTCGTTCGTACTCATGGGGGCAGTGTGCCCGAAGGGTGTAATACGGGGGCCATGACCGAGCCCGACGCACCCACCGCACCCCCGACGCCAGGCGCCCGCTACGGGATCACCGTCCCCTTCGACGGGATCCCGCTCGCCGAGCACCGGCGCTGGTACGAGGACCTGCTGCGGCTCGGGTACACGGACGTCTGGTCGGCCGAGACCGACGGGGCCGACGGCTTCACGCCGCTCGCCCTGGCCGCGGCCTGGACGCCGGAACTCCAGCTCGGCGTGGCCATCATCCCCGCCTACACCCGGGGACCCGCCCTCCTGGCTCAGAGCGTGGCGGCCATGGCCGAGGCCGCGCCCGGCCACTTCAGCTTCGGACTCGGCACTTCCTCGGACGTCATCGTGTCGCGCTGGAACGGCGTGCCGTTCACGGAGCCGTACAAGCG
>CAZULR010000041.1:0-13819 GCA_964621235.1 uncultured Acidimicrobiaceae bacterium | reverse complement strand
GCTCGGCGCGCTTGCGCACGACGAAGGCCAGCCGGTCCACGGCCACGGCCGGGTCGCCGGGGCCCGGGACCGAGTCCCCGCTCGGCGTCACGAAGAGCTGGTGCATCGACGGCCGGGCGGCCTCGGCGATGGAGCCGAGGGTCGCCGGTTCGACGGGCAGCTCGCGCCACCCGAGGACGTCCATGCCCTCCTCGGCGGCGATGCGCCCGACCTGCTCCCGGGCCTTGGTGGCCGTGGACTCGTCGGACGACAGGAAGGCGATCCCGGTGGCGTAGCGGCCCCGCTCGGGCAGGGCGAATCCCACGACCTGGCGGTAGAAGTCGTCGGGCACCTGGAGGAGGATGCCGGCGCCGTCACCGGAGTCCTCCTCGCTCCCGGTGGCGCCGCGGTGGGCCAGGTGCTCGAGCGCGTTCACGGCCTGGGTGACCAGCGTGTGCGACGGCCGACCCTGGAGGTCGGCCACCAGCGCGACGCCACAGGCGTCGTGCTCGAAGCGCGGGTCGTAGAGGCCGGAGGTGGGCGGGCGCGGAGCCGTCGCCCGGGCGGGGCGGAAGTCCACGGGGACACGGGTCACGGGCGTCGTTCCGCCCTCGTCTGTCGGTGCTCCGGTCGTCATCGGGTCGCTCCAGAAGAAGTAGTGGATCTCCCCGCGCGGGACGACGTTGGCCCTTGCGTGGTCCGACAACTCTACACGGTCGCACGGGTCCGATGGCACCTCCGGCGCGCTGGTCCACCGCCGGCGCCACCCCCGGTGCCGGCCGGGCCCGCGGTGGTCGAGTGGTCTCCGGAGCGGGTGCGACCACCGCCGGGGGCCCGCCCGGCCGTCGTAGCATGAGCCCATGGCACCTCCGGACCCGGCGCGGCGCGCCCGATGACCCCGGACGGCCGTCACGACGTGGTGGTGATCGGGGCCGGGATCATCGGCATGGCCGTCGCCTGGCGGGCCGTCGCCACCGGCCGGACCGTGGCCCTGGTCGACCCGGAACCCGGGCGCGGCGCCACCTGGGCCGCCGCCGGCATGCTGGCACCGGTGGCCGAGGCCCACTTCGGCGAGGGTGACCTCGCCGTCCTCAACCTGGCGGCGGCGGCCGCCTGGCCGCGGTTCGCCCGCGACCTGGAGGACGCCACCGGGCGGCCGGTCCACTACCGCGCCGATGGGACCCTGGTGGTGGCCGGCGGTCCGTCGGACCGCGCCGCGACCGACCGGGTGCACGCCTTCCACGTGGCCATGGGGCTCCCGGCGGTCCGGCTCGGGGCACGGGCGTGCCGGGAGGCCGAGCCGCTGCTGTCCCCCGGCGTGAGCGGCGGGGTCGACCTGCCCGCCGACCACCAGGTCGACAATCGCGCCGTGGCCTCCGCGCTCGAGGAGGCCTGCCGGTCCGCCGGGGTCGACCTCGTGGCCGACCGGGTGGTGCGGGTGGAGGTGGCCGACGGCCGGGTGCTCGGCGTGGTCCTCGACGACGGCGGACCGCGTTCGGCTGACGTCGTGGTGGTGGCGGCCGGCAGCCGGTCCGGCGCGCTCGCCGGGCTGCCCGAGGCCTGGCGGCCGCCGGTCCGACCGGTGCGCGGGGTGACCCTCCGGCTGGTCGCGCCCGACGGGGTGCCGCGCCTGCGACGCACCGTCCGCGCCCTCGTGCACGGGCGGTCGTGCTACCTGGTCCCCCGTGACGACGGCGGGCTCGTGCTCGGGGCCACGATGGAAGAGCGCGGCTTCGCCCTCGATGTACCCCTCGGGGGCCTGGCCGACCTGGTCGAGGACGCCCGCCGGGTCGTCCCCGCCCTCGACGAGTACTCGGTGGTCGAGGTCGCGCCGGGCCTCCGTCCGGGCTCGCCCGACAACGGCCCCATCGTGGGGTCGACCCCGGTCGACGGGCTCGTGGTGGCCACCGGGCACTTCCGCAACGGCATCCTCCTGGCCCCGGCCACGGCGGACGAGGTGGTCCGGCTGCTGGTCGGCCGGGCGGACGGGGTGTCGACGGGACCCGGACCGTTCGACGCCTTCCGCCCCGGGCGGTTCGCCGTGACGACGGTGGTGCCGTGAGCCGCGCCACGGTCAACGGCGCCCCGACCGAGCTCGCGCCGGGGACCACCGTGGCCGACCTGGTGGCGGCCCGGTGCGCCTCGCCCAAGGGCGTGGCCGTGGCCGTGAACGGCGAGATCGTGCCTCGCAGCACCTGGGGGGCCACGGCCGTGGGCGGCGGCGACGACGTCGAGATCGTGACCGCGGCCGCCGGGGGCTGACGGACGGGGAGCTGTCGGCGCACGGGTACCGTGGCGGGCGATGCCCGACGCCACCGCTGCCGACCCATTCGTCCTCGCCGGCACCGAGCTGCCCTCGCGGCTGCTGCTGGGCACGGGGGGCATGCGCAGTCCGGAGTCCCTGGCCGCCGCACTGGCCGCGTCGGGCACGGGCCTGGCCACCGTCGCCGTCCGGCGGGTCGATCCGGGCACCCGGCACTCGTTGGTCGACCTCCTGGACGGGCTGGGCGTCCGGATCCTGCCCAACACGGCCGGCTGCTTCACCGCCGCAGACGCGGTCCTGACGGCACGACTGGCCCGCGAGGCATTCCACACCGACTGGGTCAAGCTCGAGGTCATCGGGGACGAGCGGACCCTGCTCCCCGATCCGATCGAGCTGGTGGATGCGGCCGAACGGCTCGTGGACGACGGGTTCGTCGTGCTGCCCTACTGCGGCGACGACCCGGTGGTCGCCCGGCGGCTCGAGCAGGTGGGCTGTGCCGCCGTCATGCCCCTCGGCGCCCCGATCGGGAGCGGGCTCGGCATCCGCAACCCCCACAACATCGAGCTCATCGTCGAACAGGCCACGGTGCCCGTGGTCCTCGACGCCGGCATCGGCACGGCGTCGGATGCCTGCCAGGCGATGGAGCTGGGCTGCGCCGCCGTGCTGGTGGCCTCGGCCGTGACCCGGGCCGAGGATCCGTCCCGCATGGCGGCGGCCATGCGCGACGCGGTCGCCGCCGGCCGGGGGGCGCGCCTGGCCGGGCGGATCACCCCCCGGTTCGTGGCCGAGGCGTCGTCGGGCTTCGAGGGCATGATCGCCAGTGGCCCGCCGGCCCGGGACGACCCATGACGACCCCTGCGGTGGCCCTGACCATCGCCGGGTCCGACTCGGGGGCGGGCGCCGGAATCCAGGCCGACCTCAAGGCCATGAGCGCGCTCGGGGTCTTCGCCACCACCGTGGTCACGGCGGTCACCGCCCAGAACACCGCCGGCGTGACGGCCGTGCACCCGGTGCCCACCGAGATGGTCGGAGCCCAACTCGACGCCGTGCTCGACGACTTCGACGTGCGCGCGGTCAAGACCGGGATGCTGGCCACCACCGCCACCGTCCGCCTGGTGGCCGACCGCGCCGCGGCGGGCGACCTCCCGTCGTTGGTCGTCGACCCCGTGATGGTGGCCTCGACGGGGCGACGGCTCCTCGACGACGACGCCGTGGCCGCCTACCGTGACCGGCTCGCCCCCCAGGCGCTGCTGGTCACCCCCAATCTCTTCGAGGCGGCCATCCTGGCCGGCGTGGAACCGGTGGACGGCACCGACGTCGACGGCATGGTCGACCTGGCCACCCGGATCCACGCGCTCGGACCGACCTGGGTGCTGGTCAAGGGCGGGCACCTCCCCGGCGTGCACGCCGCCGGACGGGGCGCCGGGCCCACCCGGGTGGCCGACGTCCTGTTCGACGGCACCGACGTGACCGTCCTCGAACAGGACCGGGTGGTCACCAGGAACAACCACGGGACGGGGTGCAGCCTGGCTTCGGCCACCGGCGCCCTGCTGGCCACCGGCCTCGACGTGGCCACGGCCGTCGAACAGGCCAAGGCCTTCGTGCACCGGGCCCTGGTCGGGGCCGCCGGGTGGGACCTCGGCCGGGGCCACGGGCCGCTCGACCCCTTCGGCTGGTCCCTGGGGTCGGACCGGGCCTGAGGCCGCCACCGGACGGGCGTGGCGAACGACGGGCACGACAGAGGCCGGGTCTTGCGACCCGGCCTCTGGCTCCCCCCGGAATCCCCCGTGCTGTAGGTACGACCTGATCCAGTGGATCTGAGCGCCCTCCCCCGGATGACGCAGCTGCGTCATCGACGCTCGCATTGTGAGGTATCAGGACTCCAATGTAAACAGAACGTGAACAGTTTTCCCCAGGCGTGGCGTCATCACCACTCTGCGTGGTGTCGGCGGGCCGTGGATCCCCTCCCGACCGCCTCACCGTGGCGATCCCGACCGGAGACCCGTGCCGCGCCGGGTACCGTCGGCCCATGTCCGCACCGGTCCCCCACCGCCTGGCTCAGCTCGTCGCCCTCGGGCGGATCGGCATCGGCTGCACGGCACTCGTCGCCCCCACCCTGATGACCCGCCCGTGGATCGGTGACGGCGCCGCCACCGACGACGCCCGGCTGCTCGCCCGGACCATGGGCGGACGCGATCTGGCGCTCGGACTCGGGGCGCTGCGGGCCCTCGGGGTCGACCCCGCCGAGGCCCGACCCTGGGTGGCCCTGGCCGGTGTGGCCGACGCCGTCGACGCCACGGTGACGATCCTGGCCTTCCGCCGCCTGCCGCGTCTCACGCGCTGGGGGATCCTCGCCTCGACGGTGGGCGCCGCCGTGATGTCGTTCCGGGTGGCGATGGCCCTCGAGGCGCCTCCCACCGGCATCGGGGCGGCCTCCCCCTGAGCCGCCGGGGAGTCCCGGGGCCACGCCGGTAGCATGGGGGGATGGTCACGACGTCGGAACCGCCCGTCGCGGGTGCGGACGAGCCGCCGCCGGCGTACGAGCCGATGTCGGTCCGGACGCCGGCCCTGATCGTCCTCGGCCTCGCCGTCGTCATCCTGCTCGGCGGGGTGGTGGCCGGGGCGTTGACCAGTGGGTCGACGCCGACGCTGCGGGTCAAGGACGTCGTCCTGTCCGACGGCACCAGGGTGCCGGTGTCGCCCGCCACCGACCGGCTCCGCGCCATCGAGGCCAACGGCGAGCCCCCGGCCGACATCCTCGGCAACCTCGGGGTCCTCACCTCGTCCACGGTGACCGGCGTGCTCAACTCCGACCAGAACGCCGCCCAGTTCGACCGCACCGTGCACCTGACCAGCCCCCTCGCCCAGGACCAGGTGGCCGAGGCGTACCGGCGCCTGCTCGAGGACACCGCCTGGAATGTGATCTACGACGGGGCCGCCCCGCAGGGCAGCGCGGGCACCACCGAGGTACTGGCCAAGCACGGCAGTGGCGACGGCTTCTACTGGGAGGTCGGGGTCGTGGTCTCCCCCACCACCTCGACCGGGTCCACCCCGTACTCGATCGAGGTGTTCGAGACGCCCGACGGCAACTGATCGGCGTCCGAGCCGTCGTCGGACGGACCACCCTCGACGGTGGCGGGGTCGTCCGAGCAGCGGAACATCCACGCCCACAGGAACAGGTTGATCGGATAGAGCAGGTAGCCGACACGCGTGGCCGGGGCGAGCAGGATGGCCGTCAGCATCACCCAGCCGGTGACCCGGGCCACGGCCGCCGCGTCCCGGGGAGGCTTCCGGATCAGGTAGCGGGCGAGGAAAGCCACGCCCAGTAGGCCGGCCACGATCACGTACGGGCGGTGGATGGCCGGGACCAGCGACACCAGGATGTGCCCGGGCAGCGCACTGGCTGCGGGCGAGGCCACCCCGGCCAGGCCGAGCGGGAACCGCACGACGTTGTCGATGAAGGCCGACGGGTTGTGGAGGGCGACCGGGAACACCACCGGGACGACCAGGACGGCCACGGCCAGGGCGTAGCGTCCGACGGCCCGGCGCCGCTGCCTGTCGGTGGCCGCGAACATGGCCAGCAGCACCACGGGCCAGGCGGTGAACTTCAGCGTGCTGGCCGCTCCCAGGGCCAGGCCGGCGAGCACGGGGCGCCTGCGCTGCAGGGCCACGAGTCCGAGCAGCATCAGCGCCGCCACCGGCATGTCGTCCCCACCCGTGGCCAGCGGGAGCGCGGCCGTGGGCAGGGCGGTCAGGGCCTGGAACGCGCGCGTCCGGGCGTCGGTCGACGGTCGCATCCGGCTCAGCGCGACCAGCGCCACGATGACCGTGAACACCAGGAACTGGATCCGGGCGTCGGTCAGGCGGGCCTCGACCTTGCTCCCGCTGGAGAATCCGAAGACGACCATGCCCGGCAGGTAGGGGTAGTAGAGCTCGTAGACGGGGATGGCGTTCTGGCGGATGAGGATGCGGCCGTTCCGGTCGACCACCTGGTACGGGTCCTGGCCGTGGGCGGCCCGGACGCCGGCCCGCTCGACCACCAGCACCTCGGGCTGGACGTGGAGTGCGGCGTTGCCCTCCGACGCCCACACCACCTCGAGGGCCAGGGGCACCACCGTCGCGCCCAGCAGCACGATCAGGAAGGCCGCCAGGCGGGCCGCCCGCCAGGCCCGGCCATTGACCACCCCGTCCGGTGAGGACCGGGAGAGGGCCGCCCGGCGTCGGGCCACGACCAGCATCCAGACCGTCCCCACGACATAGGGCCCGACGGCGAGCTGGCCCCACTGGCGGTAGAGCGGGATGCTCATCGCCACCGCGGTCACGCCGGCGAAGACCGCCGAGGCCCCGTAGAGGAAGGCGTCGCGCTCATCGGCCGTGAGGTGCCGCAGCCACCCCACCACCGACCGCCAGACGTCACCGCTCCGGAGCGCGTCAGTCACGGCCGTGGACCCCCGGGGCGAAGAGCGACCGGTAGAAGCCGAGCTCGGCGTCGAGGGCCGCCTCGATCGTGGCCGCGGCGCGGAAGCCGTGCCCCTCCCCCGGGAACACGGTCAACTCGCACGGGGCCCCGCCGGCGCGCAGCTCGGCGGCGAACCGCTCGGCCTGGTCGAGCGGCACGATCGGGTCGTCGGAGCCCTGGAGCAGCAGCACCCGGCCCACGAGGTCGGACGCGTGGTGGAGCGGCGACCGGTCCCGGTACGCGGCGGCGCAGGCGGGCAGGGGGCCCACCAGGCCGTCCAGGTAGCGGGACTCGAAATCGTGGGTGTCGGTGGCCAGGGCGGCCAGGTCGGTCACCCCGTACCAGGCCACCGCGCCGGCGAACACCCGGGACCGCACCAGGGCGGCGAGGGCGGTGAGCCCTCCGGCGCTGGTGCCGCGGATGGCCATCCGTGCGCCGTCGACCAATCCGGCCCCGGCCAGCGACCGGGCGAACGCCACGCAGTCGTCGACGTCGGCCTCGCCCCAGGCGCCCCGCAGGTCGTCGCGGTAGGCCCGGCCGTACCCCGTGCTCCCCCGGTAGTCGACGGCCGCCACGGCGATCCCCCGACTGGTGAGGAACTGGACCACGGGGTCGTAGCCGGGCTCGGCGGCGGCGGTCGGCCCACCGTGGCAGAACACCACGAGGGGAGGGGGCTGGGCGGGATCCGGCGCCACGTCCGGATTGGTCGGGGGGAAGAACAGGCCGGGGACGTCGTGGGTCGGTGTGGCGGCCACCCGCGCCTCGGCATGGGACGCCCGGTCCTCCGCCACCACCACCGGGGGTGGGGCCGAGAGCCGCCGGACCGGAAGTACCCCGTCGAGGGGCACCTCGAGCACGGCGGCGGCCTCGGTGGCGGTCGTGCCCAGCACCACGGCCACGCGGCCGTCGGGGCTTACGACCCCGGCCAGGCTGACGCAGGGCTGGTCGACCTCCTCGACGACCCAGCCGCCGTCGTCGGGACCGGTGGACGGCGGCCTCAGGACCACCAGGCGGTCCCGTCCGCCGGCGGTCATGCGGGCCACCAGCGACCCGTCAGCCAGCTCGTCGAAGGTCTGGAGGCCGAACACCCACTCCGGCCCGTGGAACTCGGCGGCGACGTCGACCAGGACGACGGCCCCGGACGCCGGGCCGTCGATCCGGTCCGGCGCCAGGCGGTAGGGAAGCCACCAGCCGGTGCGGTCGTCCACGAAGAGGAGGGCGCCGTCGGCCGCCCAGCGCGGCTGGCCCACCGACACCCCCGGGCCCCCGGCCACGGTGCGGGGCGGCCCGAGCGCGGGCCCACCGTCGGCGAAGGACAGACGGGCGAGCCGCAGGGTCGTCGCGTCCCACGGCATGTCCGGATGGTCCCACGTGCACCAGGCCAGCCACCGGCCGTCGGGTGACGGCCGCGGGGCGGTGACGAAGTGGCCGTCCTCGACCAGTACCCGGGCCGGTCCCGACCCGTCCGTGGCCGTGGCCACCAGGCGGTGCGCCGCCGTCGCACCGTCCACCCGCTCCTCCACCGACACCAGCCAGCGACCGCCACCAAGGACGCGGCCGTCGGCGTGGCGCGCCCCGACAACGCCGCTGTCGGCCAGGCGGAGCGGGATGGCTCCGGGGCCCGGCACCACCCGGTACCAGGCCTGGTCGTCCTGGTCCACGTAGTACAGGACACCGTCGGCCAGGGTGGCCGCTCCCCCGCCGTACTCGTGGACCCGGCTGCGCACGCTGGTACCACCGGGCGACAGGTCGGACCGGTCGGGAACCCCCTCGGCCCGGGGGTCGGCGGCCACCACGGCCTGGCGGCCTCCCTCGTCGGGACGGGACTCGACCCACGCCACCCGGCCGCCGTCGGCCTGGAGCCCACCCCTCGAGACCTTGCCGGCCGCGACCTGGGCGGACGACCACGGCGACGGCCACCATCCGGCCGCCGGGGGCCCGGTCGTCTCCTCGGTCGTCATGGAATCTGTACGGTACCTGCAATGACCCCGCCCTCCCCGTCTCCTCCCGCCGACGGCGCAGAACCGCAGGCCGCGGCCGCCGAGCGGCCGTTCGACGCCTTCGTGGTGACGGCCTCGGACGACGGGGTCCACGTCGGGGTGTCCACGCTCACGGTGGACGACCTGCCGCCGGGCGAGGTGCTGGTCGCCGTCGACTGGTCGGCCGTCAACTACAAGGACGGCATGGTCACCCGCCCGGGCAACCGGGTGGCCCGGATCTCCCCCCTGGTGCCCGGAGTCGACCTGGTGGGCACGGTCGTCACCTCCGAGGACCGCGCCGTGGCGGTCGGCTCGTCGGTCATCGCCCACGGGTACGACCTCGGGGTCGCCCGCCACGGTGGGTTCGCCCGCTACGCGCGGATCCCCTCCGACTGGGTCGTGCCGCTCCCCGAGGGGCTGACCGCCCGACGTGCCGCGGCGCTCGGCACCGCCGGCTTCACCGCCGCGCTGTCCCTCCATCGACTGGAGCTCCACGGGCTTCGCCCCGGCACGGGCCCGGTGCTGGTGACCGGCGCCTCCGGTGGGGTCGGGGGGATGGCCGTCGCGCTGGCCGCGGCCCGGGGCTACGAGGTCGTGGCCAGCACCGGGCGGACGGCCGAACGACCCTACCTGGAGAGCATCGGAGCCGCCGAGGTGATCGGACGTGAGGACCTCGTCGTCTCCCCCGAGCGCACGCTCGGGCCAGAGCGGTGGGCCGGCGCCATCGACTGCGTCGGGGGAGCGACCCTGTCCGCCGTGCTGCGGACCCTCCGCTACGGGACCGCGGTGGCCGCCAGCGGGCTCACCGGGGGGTCCGCCCTCGAGACGTCGGTGTACCCGTTCATCGTCCGCAACGCCGCCCTGCTCGGCATCGACACCGTCCTGACCCCGATCGGGGAGCGCCGCGCCGTGTGGGACGAGCTCGCCGACTGGGTTCCCGGTGAGGTGGTCGACGCGCTGGTGGAGGGCGAGGTGGGACTGGACGGGCTCGTGCCGGTGCTCGACGACATCCTGGCCGGCCAGGTGCGCGGCCGGATGCTCGTGCGACCTGGCGCCTGACGGGGCCGCACTCCCGGCGGCACCCGACCTGCCACCGGCTCCGTCAGGAGGAGAAGTCCTCCGGCCGGATGCTGTCGAGGAAGCTCCGGAACTCGCCGACGATCTCCTCGGGGTTGCCGGCGTCGTCCGTCGACTCCTCGTCCTCGTCGTCGTCCTCCTCCTCGTCGACGGCGAGCATCACGCCTTCGGCGTCCATGAGGTCGTCGGCCACGTACAGGGGTGCGCCCGTACGCACGGCGACGGCCACGGCGTCCGACGGGCGGGACGACACGGGCACCTCGTTGCCCCCGTGCAGGAGGACGATGTCCGCGTAGTAGGTGCTCGAGCGCAGCTCGGTCACCACGACGCGCACCACGTCCGCGCCGAGCGCCTCGAGCAGGTCACGGATGAGGTCGTGGGTCATCGGCCTCGGGGTGTCCATCCCCTGCAGGGCGAAGGCGATGGCGGTGGCCTCGGGTGCCCCGATGAAGATCGGCAAGGTCCGGCCGAGTCCCTCGGACTCCTGGAGCAGGAGGACCGGCGTGTTCGACTGGAGATCCACCCGCACCGCACGAAGCCGCACCTCGACCATGCCCCAAACCTACTCGGCGCCGTTCGGCGGCGCGGCGCGCCCGCTGCGTCCCCCGACTACGGGGTGAGCAGGTCGCGCAGGGACGAGCGCAGCAGGGACCCCCGGAGCTGCTGGCCCAGGCGGGCGAGGTCTTCGGCGGTGTGGGTGGCCCGGGCGCGGGCCTCGGGGTTGCGCTGGCGGACCATGGGGATCACGATCTGCTCGATGAACCCCGCCTCGCGCTCCGCGGCGTTCTTGTAGAGCCGGAGGTGGCGGGCCTCGATCCCGAAGGCCGCGAACTTGCCGGCGAGGTTGGCCACGGTCAGCGCCTCCTCGTCGAAGAACTCGACCCCCGCGGCCACCGTGGCCGTCACCAGCCCGTACTCCTGGAGCTGCACGACGTCCTCGACGGTCAGGCCGCTGGCGGCGCACAGGTCGTCGACCGACAGGGACGCTCCGCCGTGCGATGCCAGCGTGACCGGGCCGTCGTCGCCTCCGGAGTGGGTGGCCGCAGCCGGCCGGGCCGTTCCGGACTTCGGTGCCCGCGGGGCCCGGGGCGCCTTGGGTGCCGGTGCGGGGGTCGCGGCGGCGGACGACGGCCCGTCCGTCGGCGTGGTCGCCGGGCCGGACGAGGCCGTGGCGGCCGGGCCGGGAGCGGGCTCGTCGCGCCCGCCGGAACCGTTGCCAAGGCCGTTGGCCACCGGCGGATTGACCGGGCGGGCCGGCGGCACGGACGGGGTCGAGCGGTGCGTCGGCGGCGACCCCGGGGCGGGACTGGCGGCCGAGCTGGACGTGATGACGGCCCCCGCTCCCACGGTCACGTGCTCGGGGGCCATGTGATGCTCCATCGGGGTCGGCTCGGCGCCGGCCGTCACCAGGAGCGGGGCCTCCTCGGTCGGCGATGCCTCGACGGGCGCCGCCGCGGGTGCCGCCGCCGCGACGACGGAGACCCCCGCCGTGGCCTCGGGTCCGTGGGCCCCGGCGGCCGGCGCGGCGGAAACCGGGGTCCCGGAGGCAGGCGTGGCGCCGCCGTCCTCGTCCAGCCGGTCCTTGATGACCTTGAGGGGCAGGAAGTGCTCGCGCTGCTGGCGCAGGACCCACCGCAGGCGCTCGACGTCGTGCTCGTAGAACTTCCGGTAGCCCGACGGCGTGCGCTCGGGGTTGACCAGGCCCTGGCTCTCGAGGAAGCGGATCTTCGAGATCGTGACGTCGGGGAACTCCTGGCGGAGCAGCGTCAGGACGTCGCCGATCGACAGGTAGGAGCGTGCGCTCACTCGCCGGCCCCTCGCAGGTACACGAGCTTGAACTTGCCGACCTGGACCTCGTCGCCGCTCGCCAACACGGCCTCGTCGATACGGACCCGGTTCACGTAGGTCCCGTTGAGGGATCCGGCGTCGCGGACCGAGGTCGTCTGCCCCTCGGTCACGAACACCGCGTGCTTGCGGGACACGGTGACGTCGTCCAGGAACACGTCGGAGTCCGGGTGCCGGCCCACGGTCGTCTCACGCTCCTCGAGTGGGAACCGCGCCCCCTCGTCCGACCCCCGGCGCACCACGAGCAGTCCGACCCCCCGAGGCAGCTCGAGCTGACCGACCGTCGTGGCGGACTCCCCGGCGTCCCCGAGGTCGACGGGGGCGACCGACACCGAGGTGTCGGGGGCCGATGTCACCATCGACGCGCCACACGACGAGCAGAAGTTCACGCCTTCAGGATTGCGGTGGCCGCACTGGTGACAGAACACGCCATCAAACGTAGCCGCTCCGACGGGGGCGCTCCCGGGCGAGCTGACGGCGGAGGGGGTCAACCTTCGGTGAGCTGCCGGTAGGCGGCGGCGTCGAGGAGGGCCTCGACCGCGGACGGGTCGCTGGGGGCGATCTCACAGATCCAGCCCTCGCCGTAGGGATCGGCGTTCATCTGCTCGGGCGTGTCCGTCAGCGAGGTGTTGACGGCGACGACCTCGCCGGCCACCGGGGCGTAGATCTCCGAGACGGACTTGGTCGACTCGACCTCGCCGATCAGCCCGCCGGGCTCCACCGACGCCCCGGGGTCCGGCAGATCGACGAAGACCACGTCACCGAGCGCGTCCTGGGCGTAGTCGGTGATCCCCACCCGGATGCGGTCACCGGCGGCACGGGCCCACTCGTGGTCACTCGAGTAGCGCAGATCGTCAGGCACGTTCATGGCGCCCGACCCTACCCGACCCCCGCAGGAGCCGCCGTTCCGGCGACGGCCCCTCGGGCCGGTGGGCGCCTCCCCCGACGTCAGGTGAGGAGGTGCTGGAGCCGGGTGGCGTACTCGGCCGCCCGGGACTCCGCCGCGGACGCACTGGGTGCCTCCGCCCACACGTGGGTCAGCGGTTCCTCGGGGTCGGGGAGCACGAGGGCCCACCCGTCGTCCTCGAGCACCTTGACCCCGTCGACGAGCACCAGATCCCGACCCTGGGACCGTTCCACGAGGGTCCGCATGAGCATCCCCTTCTGGTCCCACGGCGTGTGGACGGACTGGTGGGCGATACGCACCGGGGGCATGGCGCCCACGAGCTCGGACAGGGTCCGCCCGCTCGCCGTCAGCAGCGCCAGGAGGTTCACCAGGGTCGCGGCGCCGTCGAAGGCGGGCAGGAACGACGGGAAGATGAAGCCGCCTGACTGGCTGGCGGCCAGCGTGACCTTCTCCGAGCGGGCCACGTCCATGAGGTGCGAGGCCGACAGCTTGGTCCACACGATCTCGGCGCCGGCGTCCTGGCAGATCCGCTCGGCCACGCCGCTGGCCGCCACCGGCAGGGCGATCCGGGCCCCGGGCACCGCCTCGGTCACCAGGGTCACGAGCACCAGGAGCGCCTCGTCGTGGCTCAGCATGTGGCCGGTGTCGTCGACGATGTCGACGAACTCGCCGCCGGGGTCGAGCACGGCGCCCAGGTGGGCGCCGGACGCCCGGACGAGCTCCGACACCCGGGCGGCCGACGCGGCCCGGTCGAAGGTGAGCACGCCGGCGGTGTTGGCGTAGGGGTTGACGACCAGCACCTCGGCATCGAGCTTGGCCAGCAGGTTGGGCATGACGAAGCTCGAGGTCCCGTAGGAGTAGTCGAGCACCAGCTTGAGTCCCGCCGTCCGGGCCGACGACAGGTCGACCGAGTCGATCAGCGCCTGCGTGTAGTGCTCGAGGGTGCGCGGGGGGAAGCCGATGTCACCGATCTCGCGGGCCAGGACCCGGCGGAAGTCCTCTCGGTGGTAGAGGCGCTCGATCTTGCGCTGGGTCGTCTCGTCGACGTCGATGCCGTCCGTGTCGAAGAAGCGGAGCACGACCGACTGGGGGTCGTGCGGGTCGAGGCGGACGGTCACGCCCGCCGTGCTGGCCGACGACGTCACCTGGAACCGCGTCACCGGCACGGTGGCCGCCTCGAGGTCGTCGACGTTGACCCCCGCCGCGTTGCAGCCGACCATGATGGCCCGCTTCAGGACACGGGCCGCCCGGCTGGTGTCACGCGAGCTGGTCACCGTGGCGCCCTTCTCGAGCGTCGAGGCCCAGGCCAT
>CAZULR010000040.1:0-13830 GCA_964621235.1 uncultured Acidimicrobiaceae bacterium | reverse complement strand
ACTTGTTGTCGGCGTTCTCCCGGATGCAGCACGTGTTGAACACCACGACATCGGCCGCCTCCATGTCGGCCGTCGCCACCAGGCCGTCCGCCACCAGGGCGCCAGCCAACCGCTCGGAGTCGTGCTCGTTCATCTGGCACCCGAAGGTCCGGATGTGGAAGGTGCGCGGCACGGCGTCCCCGCCGTCCGGCGCGCCGGACGGTGCGCGCCCGCTTCCGTCAGCTCCCCCATCGATGCCCATCCGACCAGGATACGGCCCCCGGTGACACCCTCCGGCAACGATGACCCCCCTTGGCGTCGGATCACTCCGCTGCGCCTGCCGGCCCCCGCAGCGCCGGCTCGGGCCACCAGGCGCCGACGGCCACCGGGCGCCCGCCGGCCTGCTCGCCGCCCGCACCTGCCCGCCACCCGTGAGGGGGTCCCGACCGGCCGGGCCCGGTGGTGACGGAGGCGGGGTTGACGGGGCTCGGACGGTCCGCGTGACCGGCCGGAGCTCCGAGGTCGCCGGACTCCGGCCGGCCGGACGATCCGGCCGGCACACCACCACCCTCGGCTACGTTGACCCCGAGTCGAGCAGGAGGAGCACCAGTGCGTCAGGCGATCGGAGAGATCCTGGTCTTCGCCATCATCGTGATGGTGTCCCCGATCAACATCGTGGCCGCCATCCTGCTCCTCTTCTCGAAGCGGCCACTGCTCAACGCCTGCTGCTACCTCGCCGGCTTCCTCGTCGGTGTGGCGGCGGTCCTGACCGGCCTGACCTTGCTGGCCGGCGCGATCTCGCTCGATCCGGGCACGGACCGGTCACGGGGTGCCGCCCTGGTACTGCTCGTGGTCGGCGCAGCTCTGGTCGTCGCCGCGATCCGGAAGTTCCGGCATCGGCCCGGGCCCGACGACGAGCCGACCCTCCCCGCGTGGATGGACGGCATCGCCGGCTTTGGGGCGGGTCGGTCGTCCGCGGTCGGGGCTGGGATCGGAGCGGGCAACCCGAAGAACATCGCGGTGGCAATGGGCGCCGCGGTGGTGATCTCGACCGCCGGGCTACCCGGCGCGCAGCAGGCGGTGGTGATCGCCGTCTACGTGGTCCTGGCGTGCCTGGGCGTCGCCGCGCCGATCGTCGCCGTGATCGCCCTCGGTGACCGCTCCACCGACGTGCTCGAGGGCTGGCGCGCGTGGCTGAGCCGGAACAACGCCGCCATGCTGGCCGTCATCTACCTCCTGCTGGGGGTGCTCCTCATCGGCAAGAACCTGGGAACGGTCTGAACAGGTCGGCCGATTCCGTCGATCACGCCTGGGGGTGCGATGCCTCGACCACGGTGTGGATCCCGCCACGGATGAGCCAGTCGGTGATGACGGTCATGGAGCGGGGGGCGATGGCGGCCACGAGGTCGTCGAGGATCCGGTTAGTCATGTCCTCGTGGAATCCACCCTCGTTGCGGAAGCTCCAGAGGTAGAGCTTGAGGGACTTGAGCTCGACCAGCGACTGATCGGGAACGTACGAGATGCGCACGGTGGCGAAGTCGGGCTGCCCAGTGAGTGGGCAGAGGCACGTGAACTCCGGCGTTTCACACGTGACCGAGTAGTTGCGGCCCGGGTGCGGGTTCGAGACGGCCTGGAGGTCCTTGCTGGGTTGGGTCGGCATACGGCGCCGAGGCTACCGGCAACGCCCTCCGCGCACGGAGTCCTGGTGGAGGCTCCCACCCCGGCGGACTCCGCGCATGGCCACACCCAGGTCCGACGGGCGGCGCGCCGGACGCGTCGGCGGGTCAGAGTTCGCGGTCGTAGAGGCCGGCGCTGCCGTCGCGGTCGACCATGAGTCCGTCCATGTCGGCGTGGAGCAGGAGCACCTGGCCCGGAAGGCCGGCGTCGACCAGTCCCTGCTCGCCGGCGGTCTGGACCTTCTGGGCGTCGACACCCCGGCAGATCCCGAGCAGCGAGGGGCCGGCACCGGACCAGCACGAGGCCAGCGCACCCCCGGCGACCAGTGCCGCCAGAAGCTTCGGAGCCGCCGGGAACAGGGGGCTCCGGTAGTCCTGGTGCAGGCGGTCCTCGGCCGCCTCGGGGATGAGGAGTCGGCAGTCGGCCATCCCGGCCATGAGGAGGGCCATCCGGGAGAGGTTGAACGAGGCGCTCTCGCGACTGACCTCGGCCGGGAGCGCCTGGCGGGCCTTCGACGTCGAGAGCTGGACGTCGGGGACGATCACCACGAAGGCCAGGCTGACGTCGAGGGGCAGGCGCACCACGTGGACTCCGCCCTTCACCACGGCGGCCGCCACGAACCCGCCGACCATGGACGCGGCGGCGTTGTCGGGATGTCCGTCCATGGCGGTCGCCACCGAGAGCGGATCGGCGGCTCCCGCGGCAGCGGCTGCGGCTACGGCCAGGGCGGCCGAGGAGCCGAGTCCCCGGGCGATCGGGATGTCCGATCGGACGGTGATGGCCAGGTGGTCGGTCCCGGCCACGTCGATGGCCACCCGGGCGGCCAGGTGTGACGAGTCGTCTGCCAGGCCCGCGCCCTCCCCCACCGACCGGACGATCAGCTTGGAGGCTGGCTCCACGTCGACCAGCACGTAGCGGTCGAGAGCGAGGGCGAGCGTGTCGAAGCCCGGGCCCAGATTCGCCGTCGACGCCGGTACACGTGCTCGCACGTCCACAACGTACCCGCAGCGACCCACGGGGACCGGGACCGCCCCACGGGAACCGGGACCCCGGCGAAAAGGGCGTCGGGAGGCCCGGACCGCAGGCCGGGTCAGCGCGGTCGGCGACCGCTCAGGACACAGGTTGCGTGGTGACGGTCACCCCGCCGTGGCGGAGCCGCCACCAGATCGACGGCTCGGGCACGGTCTGGCTCAGCCGCAAGGGGACGACCTGGAACTCCGTGCCGATGGCATAGATCGTGGCGCCCACATGGGTCCCGGCCGCGCTGCCCGGCGGCACCGGCCGGAACGTCGTCTTCGAGCGCACGGTCTGGCCGGGCCAGCCCGGCAGCCAGGCGTCGGCGGCCGTGACGTAGGTGGCGGCGTGGGCCTCCCCGCCCCAGGTGGCCGTCACCGTTCCGGCCGGTGCACCCGCGGTTGCCGCGGTGACCCGGGAGATCCCGGCCTGGGCGGCCGCGAGGAGCCCTTCCGCCACCGGGCGGGCGTACTTGAACGGATCGGCGATGGGCAGGTCGTCGAGAGGGATGGAGGTCGTCGTGGTGGTGGGCGCCGGGGGCTGGGTGGTGGACGTCGTCGGCGCCGCCGCCGGAGGCGTCGTCCCCGACGCCGGGGCCGTAGTGGTGGTGGTGGCGGGCGGACGGGAGGTGGTGGTCGTCGTCGACTTCGGGACCGTGGGCGGCGGGGTCGGCTGGCCGAGGACGGCTTCGATGACCAGCAGCGTGCGGCCCCCGATCACCCGGTTCGCGGCCAGCACCAGGCAGGCGCCGGCCTTGGACGTGTACCCCGACTTCACTCCGATCACCCCGTTGGTGCCGACTTCGGTCACGACATTGTGCACCGTCCCCACCAACGGGAGTGTGGCCTGCGGGAGGGCGACGATCTCGGCGAACGTCGGGATGGCCATGCCCGCGGCGGCCACCTTCAGGACGTCTGCGGCCGCCGACACGCTGTCCGGGTCGTAGCCGCTGGCGTCCACGTAGTGGGTGTTCGTGGTGCCGAGCGACGTCGCCAGGGCGTTCATCTTGGCCACGAACGCCGGGATGGACCCGGCGTCCCACATGGCCAGGCTGAAGGCCAGGTCGTTCGCCGACGCCAGGAGGAGTCCCTCCAGCATCTGCCGCTCGTTGATGGTCTCCCCCGCCTGGATGGTCACACTGGACTCGTCGGCCTTGAGTTCAGCCTGGTACTCCGCGGCGTCGGCCGCGGTCACCGGGATCGCCGGACCGTCCGAATCGGCCGGAAGCGGATGGTCCCGGAGGATCACCACCGCGGTGGTCATCTTGGTCAGGGACGCGATGGGGACGGGCGACTCAGGCCCCGACTGGGCCGCGTACCCGAGCGAGGGCACCACGACCGCACCCTGCCCCTTCGACGGCCACGGCAGTGGCGGGCTGACGCCGGGGACAACCGCGGCGGCGGCCACCGGGTCGTGGGGAACCACGGTGGCGAGCGGTGAATTGATGCGCTGGACCGCCACCACCGTCGACCCGGCCACCACCAGCACGACGACGCCCGTGAGGATCCACGGCCAGCGCCGACGTCGGTTCACCGAGTGCCGGTGCGAGTGCCCGCGCTGGCTGCGCCCGCGGGCGATGGGACGCCTCTGCTCGGCCAGCACCACCTCGTGACCCGAAGCGACGGGACTGTCGTCGGTTGCGGTCATCGGACGGGCGGCACGAATCCCGCGGGCTCAGCGGGCGTCGAGCTCTTCAGGGGTCATGAGCACCGCACGCGCCTTTGACCCCTCCGAGGGTCCGACCACGCCGCGGCGCTCCATGAGGTCCATGAGCCGTCCGGCGCGGGCGAAGCCGACCCGCAGCTTGCGCTGGAGCATGGAGGTGGAGCCGAGCTGGGACCGCACCACGAGCTCCATCGCCTGCCCGAGAAGCTCGTCGTCATCGTCGTCGCCGCCGGCGGAGCCGGAACGCGGTCCCTCGGCGCCAACGACCTCCTCGATCCCGGCCACGATCTCCATCGGCCGCTGGCGGGTCCAGTGCGCGACGACGGCGCGCACCTCCTCCTCGCTCACCCACGGGCCCTGGATCCGTTGCGGGTTGGAGGACGACGCGGTCAGCAGCAGCATGTCGCCCTTGCCGATCAGCCGCTCGGCGCCGGGCTGGTCCAAGATGACCCGGCTGTCGGCCAGCGAGGACACCGAGAAGGCCATCCGCGACGGCACGTTGGCCTTGATGACGCCGGTGATGACGTCGACCGAGGGGCGCTGCGTGGCGAGCACCAGGTGGATGCCCACGGCCCGGGCCATCTGGGCGATGCGGCAGACGGACTCCTCGACGTCGCGGGCGGCGACCATCATCAGGTCGTTGAGCTCGTCCACCACGATCAGGATGAACGGCAGCCTCGGAAACCGGAGCTGGGCGTCGTCGTCGTCGTCCACCTCGATGTCGGTGCCCTGCATGCGGAGGCGGTAGGCCTCCTCGTTCTCGGACAGGTCGCCGGAGTCGAAGGCGGCGTTGTACCCCGTGATGTCGCGCTGGCCCACCTCGGCGAGTAGGTCGTAGCGGCGCTCCATCTCGGTGACGGCCCAGGCCAGGGCGTTGGCCGCCTTCTTCGGGTCGACCACCACCTGGGTAAGGAGGTGGGGCAGGTCGTTGTACTGCCCGAGTTCCACCCGCTTGGGGTCGATGAGGATGAACCGGACCTGGTCCGGGGTGGCCCGGGTCAGGATCGAGGTGAGCACCGAGTTGATGCACGACGACTTGCCCGAGCCGGTCGATCCCGACACCAGGACGTGCGGCATCTCGGCGAGGTTGGCGACCACGGCACGGCCGGCGATGTCCCGCCCCAGCGCCACCTCGAGGGGGTGGGTGGCCGTGGCGGCCTCCGGCGAGGCCAGGATGTCGCCGAGCGCCACCAGCACCCGCCGGCGATTCGGCACTTCGACACCGATGGCCGACTTGCCCGGGATCGGCGCCAGGATACGCACGTCGGGCGAGGCCATGGCGTAGGCGATGTCCTTGGAGAGCGACGTCACCCGGGCGACCTTCACCCCGGCGCCGAGTTCGAGCTCGTAGCGGGTCACCGACGGCCCCACGGTCCGGCCCACCAGTCGGGTGTCCACCCCGTGGGCCGCGAGCGCGCTGACCAACGCGGCTCCGGCGGCGTCGACCTCCGTCTCGTCGATGACCTGGGCCTTGGCCCGCTTCAGCAGCTTGGCCGGCGGGAGCGTCCAGTCCCCCGTCGGGGGACCCATCCGCATCTCGAGCTGCTCGCCCTTGCCGGGCCGAGTCGCCGCCTCGGGGAGCACGACCGGCTCGAGGGCCCCGTGGTCCGGCCCGTCGTCGGGGTGGACGGCCAGGTCGGCCTCGTCGACCGGTGCGGTGGCCAGCTCCCCGGGAGCGGGCGCCACCGCGGCCATGGACGGCTGGCGACCCTGCGCGAGGGCACGGCCGAACGGGTCGGTGGGTTCGTCGACCGGCTCCTCCACCTGGTCGGCGGCCCGGTCCCCCCGTGCGGCGCCGATCAGCCACCGCACGGCACGGGCGCAGCCCTTGGCCGCCGTGCGGACCGACACCCCGGTGAAGACGAGCACGCCGACGCCGGCGATGACGAGGAGCACCACGGCCGCGCCGAATCCGCCGAGCGCATGCCCGAGCGGGTCGGTGATGGCGGCCCCGATCCATCCGCCTGCCGACGACAGCTGGTGGGTCGAGGCCCGGAGAGCGGGCGACCCGCCGGCCAGTGCGGCAAGACCAGTCACGGCCAGGAGGACGAGTGTGCCGCCGATCACGGCCCGGGCCGGCTCGCGCCGCGCCCGGCCGTCGTCGGCGTCCTCGCCCCGTCCCATGAACATTCGGATCCCGACGGCCACCAGGACCAGCGGAACCAGGTAGCGACCCCACCCGAGCACATCGCCGAGGGCGATCCGTGCACCCTTCCCGGCCGGACCCAGTGAGCCGGCGTAGAACGCGACGCCGCACAGCACGCCCACGGTGACCAGGGCGACGCCCCACAGGTCGGTCGCATGACCGGCCGCCACCGCGCCCATCGACGCGAGCAGGCCGCCGGAATCCCGACCGTGGGCGTCGCTGCGCCCGCCGGACCGGCTCGGGGTGCCGCCCCGGCCCGACGTGGTCTTCTTCGCGGGTGCGCTGCGGCGCGATCGAGACGGGGGTGTCGCTTTGCCCTTGGGCCGCGATGCCCCGGATCGACCAGCCGGACGCTTGGTGGCGGTCGTCACAGTAGGGTCAAGGCTACTCCCGGCCACGCACGGTGAGTGGGACACCACCGATCCGGGTCCACTGCTGCCCCACGTCCGGGGGCCGGGCCGCCCGTCGGCCCCGAGATGATCCCGTCAGCCGGTGGGGACCCGATCGGACGTCGACGAACCGGTCAAACGGTGACGATGACCGGGACGATCATCGGACGCTGGCGGGTGCGCTCCCCGACGAGCTTCCCGAGGGCCTTGCGGGCCACCCTGTTCAGGCTCTCGTGGTCGGAACTGCCCGAGGAGAGTGCCTGGGCCAGTGCCTTGGTGACCTGGGCCCGGGCCTCGTCGAGGAGGGCGTCGGTGTCCTGGTCGTAGGCCCAGCCACGGGTGACGATCTGGGGCACGCCCACCACCTCGCCCTGCTTGAGGTCGACGGTGGCGACGGCCATGACCACGCCCTCCTCGGCCAGGACCATCCGGTCCCGCAGGACGCCGTGTCCGATGTCTCCCACGGAGCTCCCGTCGACGAAGAGGTAGCCGCCCGGGACACTGCCGTCCCGGTGCAGGCCCTGGTCGTCCACCCGGACGGCGTCACCGTCCTCGCAGAGCAGGACCCGGTCACCCTCGATCCCCATGCTGTTGGCCAGACGCATCTGGTTGGCCATATGCCGGTACTCGCCGTGGACCGGGATCAGGAACTCCGGCTGGGTGACCGACATGAGCATGGCCAGCTCACCCTGCTTGGCGTGCCCGCTGACGTGGACGTTCTCCACGCCCGAGTGGATCACCTCGACGCCGAGCCGATGCAGGCTGTCGATGACGCGGCCGACCGACCACTCGTTGCCGGGGATCGGATGGGCGCTGATGACCACCACGTCGTCGTGGTGGAGCTTGAAGAAGCGGTTCTCTCCGGTGGCGAGGCGGGACAGCGCGGACATCGGCTCGCCCTGGGAACCGGTGCTGATGACGCACACCCGGCCCGGTGGGTAGTCGTCGACCTTCTCGATGTCGACGAGCGCGGTGTCGGGGATGTGCAGGAGGTCGAGCTTGCGCGCCAGGGCCACGTTCTTCTGCATCGACCGCCCGAGTGTGGCGATGACGCGCCCACCGGCGATGGCGGCGTCGGCCACCTGCTGGATCCGGTGGATGTGGCTGGCGAAGCTCGTGACGATGAAGCGACGGTCGGGTCGGGCCAGGAAGACCTTCTCCAGTGTGACGCCCACGGTCGACTCGGAGGCGGTGAACCCCGGCTCCTCGGCGTTGGTGGAGTCGACCAGGAGGAGCCGGATGCCCGGGTCGGAGGCGAGGGCCCCCATCCGGGCCAGGTCGGTGCGGCGCCCGTCGACGGGGTGGAGGTCGATCTTGAAGTCACCCGAGTGCAGGATGATCCCCTGCGGGGTATGGAACGCCGTGGCGAAGGCGTGGGGCACCGAGTGGGTCACCGGGATGAACTCGACGTCGCACGGACCGATGCGCCGGCGCTCGTGGTCCCGGACCGGGATGAAGTTCGCCCGACTGGCCATGCCGGCCTCGTCGACCCGGCTGCGGGCCAGCGAGAGCGTCAGCTCCGAGCCGTAGACGTCGAGCGGGAAGTCACGCAGGAGGTACGCGAGCCCACCCGTGTGGTCCTCGTGTCCGTGGGTCAGGATCACCCCGTCCACCCGGTCGGCGTTCTCCCGGAGATAGGTGAAGTCCGGCAGGACCAGGTCGACTCCGGGCATGTCCGGATCCGGGAACATGATCCCCACGTCCAGCACCAGGATCCGGCCGTCGACCTCGATGCAGGCGCAGTTCCGGCCGATCTCGCCCAGCCCGCCGAGGAAGACGACCCGGACGGACGTGCCGCCGGCCTTCCGCTTCGTGTTTTTGGCGGTGGACTTGGTCGCCTTCGCCGCCACGGTGGACTTGGTCGCCTTCGCCGGACGCGAGGCCGTCGGCGAAGCGTCCGGCTCAGTGGCCGGCGACTTCGGCTTCCGGCGCCGCCCCGAGGCGCCCGATCCCGAGCCGTCCTGACTTCCCTGGCGGGACCGCCGGGCCTCAGGCAACCGACTGCCGAGCCTTGATGAGGGCGGCGGCCCCGGCCACCACGGACCGCGCCTGGTCGTCGAGGGACTGCGGTGCCGGCGCATTGGGAAGTCGGCACTGGCCCACCGCGAGCCCGAGCGCACGGCAGGCCGCCTTGACCGGCACCGGGTTGGGGTACTCGTCGGACGATTCGAAGCGGTAGGACTCGAGCAGGTCCCGGTTGGCGCTGGCCGCACGCTCGACGTCGCCGGACCGGTGGGCGGACAGGACCTCACCGAACAGCGGTGCGGCCCAGTGGGAGGCGACACTGATGACACCCACGCCGCCGATGGAGGCGAAGGGGAGCGTCAGCGCGTCGTCACCGGAGTAAATCTGGAAACCGGAGGGAACCTCGGCGGCCACGCGGGCGGCGGAGGCGACGTCGCCGGTGGCGTCCTTGACGGCGACGATGTTCGTCACCTCGTGGGCCAGCTGCACCGTGAGGTCCGGACCGATCCGGCGCCCCGACCGCACCGGGATGTCGTACAGCACCACCGGGAGCGTCGTCGCGGCGGCGACCGCACGAAAGTGCGCCGACAGGCCGGCCACGGAGGGTCGGTTGTAGTACGGGGTGACCACCAGGACGCCGGCGACGCCGGCGGACTGCGCCTCTTTGGTCATCAGGATCGAGTGCGCCGTGTCGTTCGTCCCGGAGGCGGCGATCACGGGAACGGTGACCGACTCGACGACGGCACGGAACAGGTCGATCCGCTCGGGGTCGGTGAGCACGGAGCCCTCGCCGGTGGAGCCGGCGACGACCAGGCCGTCGCTGCCGGTGTCGGCCAGACGGCGGGCCACCGAGGCCGCCGCATCCAGGTCGAGCGCACCGTCGGGGTCGAAGGGGGTGACCATGGCGGTCACCACCGAGCCGAAGCGGGCGGTCGTCATCGTCGGGTCGGCGGCGCGGTGGTACAGGAAGGGCTCACAGGGACGCAGGCTACCAGCACCGTCGCGGGCCGCCCCCGGGACCCGGGGACCGGGCCCATCCGCTCCCCGCCGGACCGACCCCGGCGCTGCCCGGCCCGGGCGTGGCCGGGGCCGACCGGGTGGTTCAGACCAGGTCGCGCTGCGTCGGAGGCACGGCCGCCATGGCGTCGTACTCCTCCGACGTGTCCACGGCCGACTCGAACTCGATCACGCCCAGCTCGGTGAACTTCGTGCGGAGCCACCCGTCGGCTGCGTCCAGGAGGCCGAGCTTGCGGCAGTTCGGGACGATCTTGGAGAACAGGAGGGCCTGGAACTCGTTCCGGTCCGGTGCCGACAGGACGGTCGGCAGGATCTCCTTCGGGTCGATGCCCATTCGGTCCCACACCTCCTGCTGCAGGAAGCGGTCACGCATCCGCACCGCTGCCTCGAACGCGAACTCCTGGCGCTCACGCAGTTCGGCCGTGGTCAGCTCCTGGTAGTACTCCTGCAGGCTCAGCACGCCGAAGGCGACGTGGCGGGCCTCGTCGGCCATCACGTAGCGGAGGAGCTGCTTGAGGAGCGGGTCCGGCGTCATCGAATGCATGAAGCCGAAGGCGGCGAGCGCCAGACCCTCGATCATGATCTGCATGCCGAGGTAGGTCATGTCCCACCGGGAATCGGCGATGATGTCGTCGAGCAGCATCCGCAGATGGGCGTTGACCGGGTAGTGCCCGGACAGCTTCTCGTCGAGGTACTTGGCGAAGACCTCGACGTGGCGGGCCTCGTCCATCACCTGGGTGGAGGCGTAGTACTTGGCGTCGATCCATGGCACCGACTCGACAATCTTGGCGGTGCAGATCAGCGCGCCCTGCTCACCGTGGAGGAACTGCGAGAGGGTCCAGTTCTGGCTCTCCACACCGAGCTCGACCCACTCCTTGTCGCCCCACTTCTCGAGCGGCGTGCCGGTGATGTCGAACCCCACGGCGTGGCCGCCCTGCGCCGCGGCGGCTTCGACGACCAGCTTCTCCTGGTCGACGTCGGTGTCCCACGGAAGGTCGGTCTCGCCGTTCCATTGGGCGTTCTTGGCCTTCTCGTAGAGTTTGTTGAGCTTGGGGCGCGTGCCCTTCTCGTAGTCCCAGGTGAAGATGGAGTCATAATTCGAATGGACGACATGCCGTCCATCGGCCTCCTGGGTGCCGACCACCGCGAGGATCGCCTCGAGATCGTCGAGTTCCTGGCGGCCGATGATGTCTTCGTTGCTGCTCATCTCGGTGGTCATGTCCTGTCCCCCTTGCGGACGGTGGATCCCGTCGTGGTCGCTGTCGTTGTGGTCGGTGGTCGGGTACTTCTTGTGGATCGAATGTCGCTGGTCGTCGTGGTGTGCCTGTCGTTGTGGAACGGTCGGTCGGGCCCGGGACTCCGGAAGCCCCGCTCCCGGAGGAGGGACGTGCCCGCGGTCACACGGCCGGCGCCTCGTCCCGACCGGTCGCCGTGTCGTGGCCCCCGTCGGGGTGGGATCCGCCCGACGGGTACGGAGTGATGTTGATCAGACCGGTCGAGGCGCTCTGGAGTGCCTCGATGCCGGGAAGCATGAAGGTGGTGACGACCCGGGTGGCGTCCACCTCGTCGCACAGGTCGAGATGGTCCGACGGCGAGATGGCGTAGGACAGGACGACGCGGGCCGCCCACTCGGCGACCCGCTCGGCCTCGTGGGGGCTCATCCAGCGGGCCAGGAACGGAGCGGTGAACCGGGAGGCGGTCACGAGGAGACGGTCCGATTCGTCAAACGCGAGGTGGCCCAGGATCATGCCCGGCTCGTGCTCGACGAGGAAGTGGAGCGCGGCATGGTCCCGCAGGCGGGTCGAGGCCTCGACGATGCCGCCCACCAGTGCAGTGGTGAGATCGCCCGCGTTACCGAGGCGCACGCCCAGGGCGGAGAAGAGCCTGGCCATCTCGGTGTCGACCACCGCGCCCAGTATCTCTTCCCGGCCGCCCGGAAAGGCCCGGTAGACCGTGGCCCGGGACACGCCCGACTCGCGTGCGATGTCGTCGACCGTGGTCTTCGCCGTACCGTGCCGGGCCAGGCACGTCAGAGTGCCGTCGATGATGCGGACCCGGTGGGGCGACTCGGCGGTCGTCGGGGCGACGAAGGGTACGGCGGTGTCCACCACCCGGAGTTCCCCCTGCGCGCGCGCCACGTTGGAACGGTAGGTCACAATTTGTCTCACCGTCAACCACTGGCACCCCGCCGCCGGTCGCCCCCGAGCAGCTCACCCCCCTAGGCCGCGCCCACGCCGTGCCGGCTCCACGACTGCACGGTCACGATGACGAACCCGGTCAGCGGCTGGTGGCCGGGACGACCACGCCCGCCAGGAGCTCGGAGCGGACCAGGCGGGCGACCTGGGCCGGGTCCTCCAGGTCCCAGCGCCCCGGGGCCGAGATGTACGACAGGACCATCCTGGCCAGGAAGTCCGCTGCGTCCGAGAGGTCGACCCCCGGAGCTAGTCCCCGGTCCACGACGAACGGGGCGAGGACCTCAGCGATCCCCGCCCGGATGCGGTTGCTCTCGACGGTCAGGGCCGGCAGCAGCCTGTCGGGCTCGGTCTGCATCACCCGCTGCAGCACCTCGTGCTCGACGATGGACCGGTGGGCGAACATGATCCCCCGCTCCATCACCTCCTCGAGATCGGTCGCGCCCTGGATCCGGTCGTAGAGCTTGGCGAAGAAGTCGAAGACCGCCCACGACACGGTGGCGTCCACGAGCTCGTCCCGGCCACCCGGAAAGGCGCGGTAGACGGTGGCCCGCGAGATCCCGGCCTCCCGGGCGACGTCCTCCACGGTCGTCTTCGCCATGCCGCGGCGGGCGACGCAGGCGTAGGTGGCCTCGATGATGCGCTGGCGGGCGTCCACGGACACCGTGCCTCAGATCCCGAGGAGGGGTTCGATGCCCAAGGTGAGTCCGGGCCGCGCCGCCACCGACTCCACGGCCAGCACCACACCGTCCATGAACGACGCCCGGTCGTACGAGTCGTGGCGGATGGTCAGCCCCTGGCCCGCCGAACCGAACAGGACCTCCTGGTGGGCGACGAGTCCCGGGAGGCGCACGGAGTGCATGCGGACGCCGCCGGGCCCGGCGCCGCCCCGCGCCCCCGCGACCACCACGGTCGCCGTGGCGTCCGGGGGGAAGTCGTCGCGACCGGCGTCGGACCGGGCGGCGGCCATCCCCTCGGCTGTTCGCAGGGACGTCCCCGACGGGGCGTCCCGCTTGGCCTCGTGGTGGAGCTCGATGATCTCGGCACTGTCGAACCACGGGGCGGCCATCGCCGCGAACCGCATCATGAGGACGGCGCCGATGGCGAAGTTGGCGGCCACGATGCAGTTCGCGCCGGTGCCGCCGGCCGGGAAGAGCGTGGCGAGCTCGTCCAGATCCGCCTGGTCGAACCCGGTGGTCCCCACGACCACGTGGATCCCCGCCGCGGCACAGAAGGCGATCGTCGCGCGCGACGCCTGGAGGTGCGTGAAGTCCACGACGACCTCGGCGCCCGAGGCGCGGAGCGCGTCGAGCTCGGCGGTCACGCTCAGTGCGACCGCCTCGGCCACGCCGACCCCCGTGAGCTCGGCGACCGTCACTCCCGGCATGCCGGGATCGATCGCCGCGACGAGGTCGAGACCGGGTCGGAGCAGGACGGTGCGGCAGACCTCCCGTCCCATCCGTCCACCGGCCCCCACCACTCCGACTCGCATGTCGATCACCCTAGCCAAGGCACTCGTGGGGCCCGATGACGTACGGGGGCCTCCGAGGATCCCCGGGTCCCGGCCACCGTCGCCGCGGCGTCAGCCCAGGCCCAGCGCCCCGGCGTCGAAGTCGGATCCGTCGAAGGCGCCGACGACGGACAGCGTCCGGGGTGCCGCGACCAGGTCGCGTGCCGCGGCGTGCACGTCCTCGAGCGTCAGCGCCTCCACCCGGCCGAGCACCTCGTCGACGGTCAGGACCTCACCGTGCAGGAGCTGACCGGCGCCGATGCGGCTCATCCGGGC
>CAZULR010000039.1:0-14092 GCA_964621235.1 uncultured Acidimicrobiaceae bacterium | reverse complement strand
GGATGAGCCCGAGGATCATGCCGGACGTGGAGATGATGGCGGCGGCGAAGATCTCGCCGGGAGGGCTGTTGCGGAACAGCCGCATGCCGCGCTGCAGCCCGCGGTCGAGGGTGCGGCCGACGACGCCACCGATGACGTAGCTGACCGCTGCGCCGATGAGGAGGCCGATGACGCCACTGGTGCTGACCGGATTGGCGTGGTGGCCGATCTCGTAGCCGAGCAGTGCGCCGAGAAGGACGACGATGAGGCGGACGCCCTCGACGAAGATCACGCCGTTCCCGCGTGGCGCTGACGCGCCGTCGTGCTGCGTCATCGTCGTGGTCACCCCGTCATGGTGTCGAGGCCGCGCATGCCCGCAGCCGTACCTCCTAATTGTCGGAACGTTGGTCGGAACCTTGAGGAGGTGGGTGCCAAACGCGCCAGACCTCGTCTAGGCTCGGAGGGAGAGACCGGCGGGGCTCCCGCGTGTGGGGAGGTCCCATCGAACCGGAAGCCGACCTCAAAAACTCACTGAGAGTGTTGATCTGATCACGAGAACGGGCGAATTGCGGGCCGGACGGTCTGCTCGCCGGATCCCGAGAGACCTACTCCCATGACTCCCACCCCCGACCCCGCCACCCCCGCGCCCCGGTCCGTGCCCGAGCTGGATGCCGACGCCCCGGCGGCGCACGCCGACGACTGGACCGTGGAGCCGGGGGATGTCGAGGCGGTCGGGACCGACGACGTCGAGTCCGAGGACCTCGAGTCGGGTTCTCCGGATCCCGACGGTCCCGACCGACGCCGCCGGGTGCGACGCACCGGGGCGGTGGCCGGCGTGGCGGCCGCGGTCGTGCTCGTGTTGGCGCTGCTGACCTCCCTGCTCACCTCGTCGGCAAGTGCGACGCACGTACCGGCGGCTCCGGCCGCCTCGACGTCGGGAAACCGGGCCCAGGCGAAGATCCATCCATCGGCCAACCTGGCCGCGGCCACGACGGCACCGGCGCCGGCACCTCCGTCGTTGGCTAACGCCGCGCCGATCCAGTCCCATGAGGTCTTCGGCTACGCCCCCTACTGGACCCTGCCCCAGTCGTCCGGTTTCGACGTGAAGGACCTGACGACGCTGGCCTACTTCAGCGTCGACGCCAACGCCGACGGGACCCTCGACCAGAGCGGGTCCGGGTGGAACGGCTACGAGAGCCAGGACCTGGTCAACCTCGTGACCCGCTCGCACGCCGCCGGTGACCGGGTCGTCCTGACCGTCACCTGCTTCGACCAGCATTCGCTCGACGCCATCACGTCGGACCCGAACGCGCCCGCCCGGCTGTCCGCCGCCCTCATTGCGGCCGTGCAGGGCAAGGACCTCGACGGGGTCAACTTCGACTTTGAGGGGGAGGGGAGTGCGGACCAGGTCGGTCTTACGAACCTCATCACCAAGGTGTCGGCGGCGCTCCACGTCGCCAACCCCCACTGGCAGGTGACCATGGCGGTCTACGCCAGCGCAGCGAGTGACACCCACGGGTTCTACAACATCGCCGCGCTGGCCCCGGCGGTCGACGGGTTCTTCGTCATGGCCTACGACATGAACTCGAAGTCCCAGCCGAGCGCCACCTCGCCGCTATTCAACGGCAACTACAGCGACGCCGAGACCATCGAGTCGTACCTGAAGGTGGTGCCACCGGCCAAGATCGTCCTCGGGCTGCCCTACTACGGCTACGACTGGGCGACGACCGGGAGCACGTTGCCGGCGACGGCGACGAGCTCCGAGTCACCCCTGCCGTACTCGTCGATCAAGGCGGCGGGCCACCCCACCTACTGGGACCCGGTGACCGACACGCCGTGGACGTCCTACCAGGTCGGCACGCAGTGGCACACCACGTTCTTCGACGACCCGACGTCCATGGCCCTCAAGGCGCAGCTGGCGAACTTCTTCCACATCGCGGGAGTGGGCATCTGGGCCCTCGGGATGGACGGCAACGACCCGGCCATGCTGGCCGCCCTGCTGGGCAACGCACCGGCCGCCAAGGACGCGTCCACCGGCCCACCGGCCGGAACGGGATTCGTGTCCGTCGCCACCTACGCCGGTGTCGGCAACATCCCCCTCACCCCGATCGACCCACCGCCGTCCGGTGGCACGTCCCAGCGCATCGGGGTCCTCGATGGATTCGCGACGACGGACCCGGCGCTCGCCTGCCTGCATTCCGATACGGCGATATCGGTGTGGACCTACAGCCTGTTGCCCGGCTTCTACGTGGTCGATACCACCACGCCCACGGACTGTGCGTCGGCCACGTTCGCATTCCCCGTCCCGTCACCTTCGGCCACCACGACGACCACGGCCCCGTCCGCGACCACCTCTACCACCACACCAGGTGGCACCACCACGACCACCCGACCACCGGCCACCACCACGACGACCGGGCCGACGGCCACCACGACCACGACGACCACGACGACGACCACCACCACCACCACGACGACGGCCCCCTGAACCGGTTTCGACGGTCGTCCGGGACGGTCGACCGTTGTCTGGGCCGTTCGTGCCGCGGCTAGTCTCTCCAACGCACCCGGGGGTGTAGCTCAGCTGGTAGAGCGCTACGTTCGCAATGTAGAAGTCGGCGGTTCGAGTCCGCTCACCTCCACCCGTTGTACCTCTCACAACATCTTCCCTGGTGGGTCATCAATTCTCGCGTGCGGTCGCTGAGGTACGTCAGCGGGGCTAGTCGAACCTCGCACCCATCTGGGTCCGGTCCCGGATGGTGCGTCTGATCCATTCGTCGGCGTTGTGGGCCGACTGGCGTGCAAGGGCAGTGTCCCCCATGAGTTCGAATCCATGGGGTGCACCGGGAAGAACATGAAGCTCGGTCGGGACGCCAGCACGGAGCAGCCGTTGGGCGTAGTCGATGTCCTCGTCCCGGAACCCGTCAAGGGTCCCTACGCAGATGTACGCCGGCGGTAGTCCGGTGATGTCCTCCGCTCGGGCGGCCGCGGCGTATGCCGGGATGTCTTCACCGCCGTACAGGTCTCCGAGGTATGCCCGCCAACCAAAGGTGTTCGAGCGGCGGCTCCATATCTGGAGGTCCTCGAGCTGACTCGAGTAGGTGACCTGGCGGTCATCGAGCATCGGGTACTGCAGCATCTGGAAGGCGATATCGACTTCGCCCCGATCCCGGGCCAGGAGGGCCAATCCGGCGGCGAGTCCGCCTCCCGCGCTGGCACCGTAGAGCCCGATGCACGTCGGGTCGATCCCGAGATCGTCTGCATGCTCCGCCGTCCAGACGAGCGCCCGATAGCAGTCCTCGAGCGGGCCGGGGTGGGGCGTCTCGGGAGCGAGTCGGTATCCGACCGACACCGCCACCAGCCCCGGGTCGATGCACCAGCGATTGAACAGCCCGTCGTACATCGTCCGGTCGCCGATGACGTAGCCACCGCCGTGGAACGCGACGACGCACGGGAGCGGACCCCTCCCCTCGGCGGGCGAATGGATTCGGACGGGGACGGGGGTCTCGCCGGAACTCGCCGCCGGGACCTCGGTCTCCCTGCGCTTGACGCCGTCCGTCGGTTCCGATGGGGGGAACGAGAGCTTCCGCAGGTCCTGCATGATCGTGTCATCGAGGTCCGGGATGGTCAGTGCCCCGACTGCCGCAGCAATCTCCGGATCGAGCTGATCACGGGATGTCATTTCCGCACCCTATCGGGGCTCTCCGAGAGGTGTCGTGGTTGATTGCGGTTCGGTCGAGTCTCGGGATCGAGAAGGTGAGAGAATCCCCGGGATGACCGTGGACATTGAGCCGACCTCGCTGCTCGATCCCCAAGTGATCGACACGCCCTACGAGTTCTATCGCCGGCTCCGCGAGCGGGCGCCCGTCTGGGAGATACCCGACACCGGTATCTTCACCGTGAGCACGTTCGAGCTCCTGGCCGAAGCCGCCAGCCGCGTCGAGGATTTCTCCTCGAACGTCAGCTGCCTCCTGTTCCGAAGCGAGGCGGGCCTGCCGTGCCGTCTGCCGCTTGGTGACTTCGGTGGTCAGGCGCTGGCCACGGCTGATCCGCCAGTGCATGCGCTGCATCGGAGCACGGTCTTCCCCGAGCTGGTCGCCAAGCGGATGGCACTTCTCGAACCGGAGATCGAGGCCGTTGCCCAACGTTGCATCACCGAGGCCCTCGACGCCGGTTCAACCGACTTCATGACGACCGTCGGGAACGTCATCCCGATCACCATGATCAGCCGCCTCATCGGCTTCCACGACAGCGACGTGGCCCAACTCCTGGCCGCGGCCTTCGACTCCACGGCGATGCTGAGTTCAACCCTCAGCCATGACGAGCTCGTCACTCTCCTCGGCCGAAGTGGTGAGATCCAGGAGTGGGTGGCTCGGCAGCTCTCGGGAGCGCTGCGGGATCCGCAGGACGATCTCCTCGGCGCTGTCGCACGAGGTGTCGATGGCGGAGTGTTCAGCGAGTTCGAAGCCGTCATTACCTTGCACACACTGTTGAGTGCCGGCGGGGAGTCGACGACGAGCCTGCTGGGGAATGCGGTGAGGCTGTTGGCTGAGCACCAGGATCTTCAGGCCGATCTTCGCCAGAACCCGGACGGCATTGTTGGATTCATCGAAGAAGCACTTCGACTGGAGCCACCGTTCCGATATCACCTTCGCACGGCATCTCACGACACGACGATCGGGGGAGTGGACGTTCCCGAAGGGGCGACGGTGCTCCTGTTATGGGGTGCAGCAAATCGCGACCAGCACATGTTCGAGCATCCCGACGAAATTGACCTCGATCGGAAGGTGCCCAGGAGACACGTTGCCTTTGGTCGAGGAATCCATCATTGTGTCGGCGCACCTCTCGCCCGGGTGGAGGCTCGGACGGTGTTGTCGACACTCCTCGCCCGCACGAGTCGGATCTTGCTGGACGCTGATCACTCGCCGACGTGGACGAATAGCCTCATGGTTCGTCGCCTCGACGAACTTCCGATTCGGTTGGTTGCCTCCTAGCGAGTGCACGCGGAGAACGACGGCGACGTGGCGGAGGAGGCAGCGCTCAACGCTCATGCATCACCGTCACGTTCGGTGAGATCGATCGCCTCGCTTCGCCACTGTTCGCCACACCGTGCTCGGATCACAGCCCAACTCTCTACCGACCCGAGCAAGTGACCAGCCGCCCTCGGAGAGGTTGCGGGCCCGCTCGATCTGAGAAGGCGAGAGCGGTAGGCGGCTCATTCGCACGCCTTCTCGTTGCCGGACACCCGCCACGGTGCCTCGGTGAACGTCAAACTCTGTGGCCAGCTCGTAGACCGTGAGGCCCCCTCGGTACCCCCGCACAAGCGCCGAGATCCCATCGCCATGGAGCCTCCGCGGGGCCTTATGACGCCGAGCACGTCGGGTGTCTCGTCGAAGCTGTGACTCCTTGATCAGTTTGCGCTGGTCAGCGAGTTCTGCCGACGTTCGCAGACGATTCGAGTATGCCCCGACAAGCTCCACCGATCGCGAAGATGCTGGAATCGCGTCGTCGCGCTGGTGGCGCCCGCAAGCAGGGACACGGAGGACGCGGTGGGTCGTCTTCGGGCTGTCCAACCGGATCTCGTGGATCAGCGACCGTGGGCACGGGGCGGCCGGTGAGTCACGGTGCCGGGCCAGGAGCAGTGGCCGGACCCGGCACCGTGGTGGCTCGAGCTACCGGCTGACCGCAGGTGCCCCCTGCAGGTCCTTGACGTACTCGGCCGTGATGGCGTTGCCACCGATTCCCCAGTCGCCGCTCTCGACCTCGTTGATCGTGACCCACGTGACGCCGCGCAGGGCCTCACCTTCGATGCCCACCATGGTCTCGGTGAGCTGGGAGATCATGTCCCGCTTCTGACTGCTGTCGAAGACTCCCTTGATGACGTTGACCTGTACCAGGGGCATGGTGCCCTCCTTTGCGTTGGCACCCGACTTGAGCGCTGGGACCCAGTATCCGGGGGGCAGGTGCGAGTCGCTTGTGAAGCTCCTGTGGCCCCGTGCGACCGGCTGCAAGTGTCCTGCAAGGTCACTTGCAATACTGGCCTCCATGGAGTCCGACCTCGACTTTCGGGTGCTTGGAGGCATCGAGGTGGTGCGGGGTGGACGGTCCGTCCCGATGGGTGGGCCGAAGCCGCGGCTGGCGCTGGCACTCCTGGCTGCCCACCGGGGGTCGGTGGTCTCGACGGACCGGCTGTGCGACGAATTGTGGGGTAGCAGCCCTCCGGCTGACCCGTCCGCCGTGCTGCAGAGCCACCTTTCACGGCTGCGCCGGGTCCTCCGGCCCGACGCCGAGATCCGGGCCCGACCACCGGGCTACGTGCTGGAGATCCCGGACGACAGGATCGATGCAGGTCGTTTCGAACGGCTGTGCAGGCAGGCGAGCGCCTCCTCGGACCCGAACGCGACCGTCGAGATGCTGGAGGATGCCCTGGCCTGCTGGCGGGGTTCGGCGTTCGAGGAGTTCGCCGAGTTCGATTGGGCTCGTTTCGAGGCGATGCGGCTCGACGAGCTCCACATCGTCGCGCAAGAGGGGCTCGTCGAGGCCCGCCTCGCCCTCGGCGACCACGTTGCCCTCGTCGGTGACCTGGATGCCCTCGTCGCGCAGCATCCCCTGCGGGAGCGATTGTGGCAGCAGCTCGTCGTCGCCCTGTATCGCAGTGGCCGCTCGGCGGAGGCGCTCCGACGGGCGGAGGCGTTTCGCGTGCTCCTGCAGGAAGAACTCGGGCTCGACCCTTCGCCGGTGCTGCGCGAGCTCGAAGGCCGCATACTCAACGAGGACCCGGCGCTCCTCCAGCCGCCCGTTCCCGCTCGACGATCGGTGCTTCGACAGGTCCCCGCCGAGTCCACCAGGCTGGTCGGCCGGTCCGACGAGCTCGAGCTGCTCGCAGGCCGGCTGCAGACCGATCGACTGGTCACGCTGACCGGCCCTGGGGGAGTCGGGAAGACGCGGATCGCCATGCGGCTCGCGGTCGAGCTGTGGGACGAGTTCGATGGCGAGGTCTTCGTGGCGGAGCTCGCACCGGTGAGCGATCCCGCGTCGACCGTCGGCGCCATCGCCACGGCGGTTGACGTGCAGCAGCGCCAGCATCTTTCCATCGAGGACACCCTCGTCGAATACCTGCGGGCACGGCGCTCTCTGCTGGTCCTGGACAACTGCGAGCACCTGCGCGGGACCATCGCGTCGCTCTCCGAACGACTGCTCAGCTGGTGCCCCGGCGTGACCATCCTGGTCACGACCCGCGAAGTCCTGGGACTTCCCGGTGAGCAGGTCTGGCGCGTCCGGCCACTGGCGCTCCCGGAAGAGGGCTCGGTTCCGGCCATCGCCGCGGAGGCTCCGGCCGCGCGCCTCTTCGTGGAACGTGCCATCGCGGCCCGCCCGGGGTTCGCCCTGGGGCCGGACAACGTCGGGGAGGTCATCGAGATCGTCCGCCACCTCGACGGCCTGCCACTGGCGATCGAGCTCGCCGCGGCGCGCCTGCGGGCCATGAGTCCGGCGGCGCTGGCTGAACGACTCGGCCAGGGATTCGACCTCCTGGCTGGCGCGCAGACCTCGATGATCCCCCGTCACCGCACCCTGCAGGACCTGGTGACGTGGTCGCACGACCTCCTCGCCCCCGACGAGCAGCAGCTGTTCGCCCGATTGTGCGTCTTCGCCGGCGGGTTCGGACTCGACGCCGTCGAAGAGGTGTGCGCCGGTCGAGAACTGGACAGTCGGAGCGTGTCGTCGGTGCTCGCCAGCCTGGTCGACAAGTCGATGGTGCAGGTCATCGACGAGGATCTTCCGCGCTATCGACTGCTGGAGACGCTCCGCGAGTACGGCCGTCACCGACTGGGCGAAGCCGAGCGCGACCGGGTGCAGTCTCGACACGCAGCCTGGTACCTCGACGTCGCCGAACGATGCGGGCGATCCCTGGCGGGACCCCATGAGGCGGGCGCCGTCACCCTGCTCGACCGGGACTTCGACAACCTGCGGGCTGCACATCTGTGGTCCGTCGAGCATGGTGACATCGACACCGCACTCCGCCTCGTCGCCGGGCTCCGGGAGTATTCGTTCCGGTGCATGCACGCCGAGATCACGGTGTGGGCAGATGCCGCGATCGCCCTGCCCAGGGCCGATGGGCACGATCGCTATCCGGTCACCGTCGGCGTCGCGGCCTACGGCCGATTCGTCCGCGGTGACCTCGAGGGCGCGATCGAACTCGGTGAGCGTGCCGTCGCCGCGGCCGATCGACTCGGCATCGACGGCTCCGGCCTCGCGGAACGGGCGCTCGGCAATGCATGGTTCTACCGAGGGGACACCGAACGAGGGGTCGACTGGATCGATCGCGTGGTCGCGTCAGCCAGACAGGGTTCGCCGGCCCGCCTCGCCCACGCGTTGTACATGCGATCGGTCGCCTTCACCAGTGTCGGCGACAACCTCAGCGGTGACCGGTTCGCCGTCGACTCCTTCACCGCCGCCGTCGAGTCCGGATCGCCCACGGCCCTGGCGCAGGCCCACTATGCACAAGGTCTCGCCCTCAAGTCGACGAACCCGGTCGAGGCCACCACGGAGCTGCAGCGATCGGCCGATCTGGCCAGCGGCGCCGGGAACCGGTGGATCCAGGCATTCGCGCTCACCGAGGTGCTCTGGCTAGAGGCGCACCAGGGTCGACCGGGCGAGGCGCTCGGTCGCTTCATCGACGTGATCGACCTCTGGTATCGAGGCGGGGACTGGGCCAGTCAATGGCTGTCGCTCCGGCACGTGTTCGGCATACTCGTCCAGCTCAGGGCCGACCACGGTGCGGCGACGCTCCATGGTGCGCTCACCGCGGCCGGAGCCGCGTACGCCCTGCCGTTCGAGGCCGCTGACGCCCAGCGGATCGGCGTCCTCGTGGACGACCTCCGCGACCGGCTCGGACCGGCCGCCTTCGCGTCAGCGGTGCGGCGCGGTGCCTCGCTCAGCGACGGCGAGATCATCGCGTTCGTGCGCGGGCAGATCGGCACACTCTCACCGCTGTAGCCACTCGCCGACAGTGGCAGGCCGACCGGGCCACCGCTCGCCACGGTGGATCGGAGTGCCGTCGTTCCGACGCGAGGTGGGGTGGGGGCCGGAGCATGGTGGGCGGTGTCGCGTGCTCCCGGGTACTGTGTGACACGGATTTGCACCGGCCTTGTGCCAGCCCGGGACTGGGCTGGTGGTGCTCCGTACTCGGACAAGGAGGCGCTTGTGACGGAGAGTGCAGTGCCACTTTCGACGGCGGCGCCCGAGGAGGCGCCGGCGACAGCGCAGCCGAGCGATTCGATCGACGGACGTGCCGCCCGTCGGGCAAGGAACCGCACCGCCGTGCTCGACGCCGCGATCGCACTCTTCGCGGAAGGGAACCTCCAGCCCAGCGCCGGAGAGATCGCGGAGCGCTCGGGCGTGTCGCACCGGTCGATCAACCGGTACTTCCCGGACAGTCGGACACTGCTCCGCGCCGCCGTCGACCGCCAGATCGAGATCGGGGTCCCGCTGTTCTGGATCCACCAGATCGGCCGGGGCCTGTTCGAACACCGGGTCGACGAGTTCGTCCGGGTCCGGCTCGAGGCGTTCGACGTCCTGGGGGCCACGGCCCGGGCTGCGGGGCTGATGGCGTCGACCAGCCGCATCGTCCGCAACGAACTCCTGGCCGTGCGGGAGCTCCTCACCGACCAGATCGACCGCCAGTTCGCCATCGAGCTCGCCTCGCTGCCCGAACCCCGGCGTGAGGCGAGTCGCACCGCCGTCGACGCTCTCTTCCAGTTCGAGTCGCTGGACTACTACCGCCGCCTCCGGGGGCTGGACCTGGCGACCAGTCACCGGCTCCTGACGCAGTCGACGCGCGACCTGCTCGATCCGGGGTCCTCGGCCGGTCGCCGCTGATCATCGCCGGGGTCACGAGCCCGGCGACCGCCTGTGGCTGGCCGGCTGGACGTCATGCTCTGCGCGGTCGACGGCGTTCGAAAGTGCAATCGGTGAGTACAATCAGGTACGGAAGATCGCAGAATTCCTCAAATTTTGTGAAGATTGTGGCTTGACCCACGCCACTTCCCGGGTTAGAACGCCTATGCGTTGATTCCATGAATGGAGTTCAGCGCACCGTCGGCGGGGGACGCTGGGCGGTTCGGCGCAGTACTGAGTAGTGGGGGAGTGCCATGATCCGCACCGATCGGATTCGTGTTCGTCTGTACGCCTGGGTGAAGCTCCTGCTCGCCTCGATCGTGATGATGGGGGTGGCGACTACCGGCCTCGCGCTGGCGACCGCGTCGCCGGCCTCGGCCACGGGCACCCCGGTGATCGCCAACGTCAACGCCAACTACTCGCTGAGCGGCACGGGGTTGCCCAAGGCCTTCACCGGCTCGACGCCGGCCAACCAAACCGATGCCAGCCTGTCGGCGGCCGTGACCAACCCGAGCACGGCGACGACGTTGTCGTTCACGTCGATCACCACGACCGACACCTTCTCGCCCCGGGGTGACGTCGACGTGTACGCCGCGTGCAGCAACACCGGCACCGCCGTCCAGTCCCCGTCCTACGTCTTTGCCTACACGGCCAACCCGTTCACCGTCTCGGGCACCAGTGTCTCCGGTGGCACGGGGGTGACCGGCGTGAGCCTGCTCTACACCAACCCGTCCTGCAGCTCCACGACGGCCATCGCGTCGGGCTCCGAGGTGTACCAGACCGGTCCCCCCGAGGTGACCTACGCCCTGGCCAACGTCTCCGGCGGAGCGTCGAACGTCAACACCGCGTCGCTCGCCATCACCAGCGCTCCCCCCGCTGCGGACGGCTGGGCCTTCGCGGACCCCACCACCGGCCAGCTCTACATGACCCCCGAGCCCACCGCCACGGGGACCTTCACGCTCACCTACGCCTACTGCGTCCCCGGAGTCACCCTGACCTCGGACCCGAGCGGACTGTCGGACGGCAACTGCGCGACGGCCACGGTCACCTACATCGCCGCCCAGCACTGTGAGCTGGTCGGTGAGAACGTCACCGTATCGATCTCGTCGTCGGACATCTACCAGGCCATCTGCTCGACCACCGTGGCCCCGTCGACCGTGGCCCAGGGCAAGACGTTCACCTACGACACCATCCCCGGCACGTCGGTGATCCCCGTGGAGCAGTCGACGTCCATCGGCAACGCCACCATCCAGTACGCCGACAACTTCGTCTCCATCGTCCCGGTCCCGGCCGGCATCACCTACGTGCCCGGCTCGGCCAAGGCCGTAGGCGGTGACCCGACCACGCGTGGACAGGCCACGGTCCAGTACTGCACCGCCCCGCGCACCGGCTGTGACGGCAACCTGACCGGCAACTACAAGACCACCTACCCCTACATCGAGCTCGAGTTGGCCGCCGCCACCCACATCCCCGGTGGATCGCTGACGACCCTGCCCTACGTCGAGGCCCAGTTCCGGGCCACGGGCGCCCCGGGAACCCAGATCGGCATGTCGCTGTCCGAGTTCCGTCTCAGCACCCAGGTGGACATCCCGATCATCGGCTCCAACACGGCCCCCTTCGACGGCTACCCGACCTCCTGCCCTCCGGGGGCGGAGAACACCAGCTCGGCAGGGTGCTCCTCGTCGACGGCCCCGCCCTACCTGGCCCCGACCTTCTACCCGTTCGCCACGATCCTTCCCGGGGTCACCGGGCTGTCCACCCCGTCCGGAAATGCCGGCGGAAGCGACGCCGGCGGGTCCACGGTGAGTCTGACCGGTAGTGGCTTCAGCGGTGCCACCGCGGTCGACTTCGGCTCGACCCCGGCCACGTCGTTCACCGTCAACTCGAACACCTCGATCACCGCCGTCGCCCCGCCGGGAACCGACGGCACCGTGGACGTGACCGTGGTCACCGGCGGGGCCACCTCGGCCACGTCGTCCGCCGACCAATTCACCTACAGCCCCTCGGGCGCTCCCGACACCCCGACCGGCATCTCGGTCGTCCCCGGTGACGGGAACCCGGCTGACGGCGCAGCGGTCATCTCGTGGAGCCCGTCCTTCGGCGAAGGATCTCCGGTCACCGGATATTCGGTGACGGCCACGGACAACACGACGCCGGCTAACGGCGGCCAGACCTGCTCGGGTTCGGACCCGGGTGACAGCTGCTCGCTCTCCGGCCTGACCGACGGCGACAGCTACACCTTCGCGGTGACGGCCACCAACGCCAATGGCACCAGTGCGGCCGGACAGGTCACGGTCAACGAGGGCGCTCCCTCGGCCCCGACCGGTGTGTCCGCCGCCGCCTCCGGAGTCACCTCGGCCGCCGTGTCCTTCTCGGCCCCGGCCACGAGCGGTGACGGCTCGGCCATCTCCGGGTACACGGTCACCGCCACCGACACCACCACGCCGGCCAACGGCGGACAGAGCGCATCGGGGGCAGGCAGCCCGATCACCGTGACCGGCCTGACCACCGGCGACACCTACACCTTCGCCGTGACGGCCACCAACGCCTCGGGTACCAGTCAGACCGCCACCTCGGCGCCGCTCGTGCTGATCACCACCCCGAACGCGCCCACCGGCGTGTCCGCCACCTCCAACGCCAACGCCCAGTCGGTGGTGACGTGGACCCCGTCGTCCAGCAACGGGGGTGCGACCATCACCTCGTACCTGGTGACGGCCACGGACAACACCACACCGGCCAACGGCGGCCAGACCTGTTCCGACAGCGTCTACCCGAGCGACAGCCCCGCCTACACCTGCACCGTCACCGGCCTCACCAACGGCGACAGCTACACCTTCAAGGTGGCCGCCGTGAACGCCGCGGGCACGGGAACGGCGTCGGCGGCGTCGGCAGCGATCGTGCCGGCGACCGTCCCGAACGCGCCCACCGGGGTGGTTGCGTCGCAGGCCGCCGGTGGTGGCAACGGGACCATCACGGTGACCTGGACCGTGCCGTTCAACGGTGGGTCCGCACTGACCACCGAGACGGCCACGTCGTCGTCGGGCAGCAAGACCTGCACCGACACCACCCATCTCACCGCCGGCCAGACGGCCACGTGCACCATGACCGGACTGACGGTGGGCACCAGCTACACCGTCACCGTCAAGGCCACGAACGCCGACGGCACCAGCGCGGCCTCCGCGGCCTCCAACGCCATCGTCCCGGCGACGCTGCCGGCGGCACCGACCGCCGTCACCGCCGCCACGGGCAACGGCCAGGAGACCGTCTCCTGGACGGCGGGCAACGCCGAGGGCGGGACCATCTCTGGGTACACCGTCACCTCGTCGCCGGGCGGCAACGTCTGCACCTCGGCCACCACCTCGTGCGTCGTGACCGGTCTCACCAACGGCACCGCCTACACCTTCACGGCGACCGAGACGACCCAGTACGGGACGTCGGCCGCCTCGGCCGCCTCGACCGCCCTGGCCGCCGGCGCGCCCAACCCGCCGACCGGCGTGGTCGCGGCCGCGGACGGCTCCAGCAGCACCACCCTCGACGTCAGCTGGGCCGCCGCCACGAGCCCTGACGGCTCCTCGCCGATCACGGGCTACACGGTGACCTCGAGTCCCGGCAGCTTCACCTGCACCACCGCCGGCGCCACCACTTGCAACGTGTCCGGCCTTACCGCCAAGACGGCCTACACGTTCACGGTCAAGGCCACCAACCAGTACGGCACCTCAGTGGCCTCCGCCGCCTCCACGTCGGTCAACGCCGGCTACCCGGGCGTCCCGACCAGCGCTCACGCCACTCTGACCCCCGTGGCCAATGCCTCTACGGGCCAGGTGACAGTCACGTGGACCGTGCCGAACAACGGCGGCGCCGCACTGACGACCCAGACGGCCACGTCGTCGTCGGGCAGCAAGACCTGCACGGACAACACCCACACCACGGCCGGTCAGACGGCCTCCTGCAACGTGACCGGGCTCACCAACGGCACCGCCTACACCTTCACGGTCAAGGACGTGAACGCCAACGGCACCGGCCCGACGTCGGCGGCCTCCAACTCGGTGACGGTCGAGACCGAGCCCCTGGCCCCGACCGCCGTGAATGCCACCGCAGGCAACGGAAGTGCCACCGTGACGTTCACGGCGCCGTCGACCACCAACTCAGGGGCCATCAGCTCCTACACGGTCACGGCCACCGACACCACCACGCCGGCCAACGGCGGCCAGACCGCCTC
>CAZULR010000038.1:0-14210 GCA_964621235.1 uncultured Acidimicrobiaceae bacterium | reverse complement strand
GCCAGTAGCCCCCGGCGTCGGGCGCCGCGATGCCGACGACCGGCGCGTTCAGCGGCTTGCCACCCATGGAGCCCTGGAAGGCGGCGTCACCGAAGGCGAACACCCCGCCATCGGCGGCGACCAGCCAGTAGCCACCACCGTCCGGGGTCGCGGCCATCCCGACGACCGGGGCGTTCAGGGGGATGCCGCCGAGCGATCCGAAGAACGGTGCACCGTCGAGGGCGAACACCCCCCCGTCGGCGGCGACCACCCAGACTCCCCCGGTGGGGTCGGCGGCGGTGCCGACGACGGGCGCTACCGGTGTGAGCAGAGTGGAGGGCGTGACGGCGTCGCCGACCCCGTGCACATCACCACCTGCGGTCACGCCCCAGTAGCCGAGGTTGTCCGACGTCGACGCCAGCCCGACGGCGTACCAGAGGAACGACGGGTCCACCGTGGCGAACGACAGCGACGACCTCCCGCCATAGTCCGTCAGGCACGACTGGGCCGGCTGCACGGCACTGGTCGCCGACTGGCCGTCGACGGTCAGGGTCACGACCCCGGCCGTGGCCGGGTCGGCGCAGTGGGGCGTCCACACCCAGACGATGGCGGGCGGCAGCCGTCCGCCGGTGAAGTGGAGGGTGAAGGACGCCGACCCGCCGTTTCCGGCGACGTTCGCGTAGGCCGGACCGGACACCGGGGTCAACGTCGCCGATCCGGTGGTGGTGACCGAGCACACCTGGTGCGGATCGGCGGGGAAGGCCGGGAATTCGAACCCGAACGTCCCGAGCGCCCCTGTGACCAGGGGCGTTCCGATGTGGAAGCCACAGGACCCACCCACGGTGGAGACGGCGGCATCGGCCGTCGACACGCCCCCGACGGTTGCCAGCGCGGCGCCGACGAGGAGGACGGCCCCGACGACGGCCAGGGACGGGCGTCTCCCTCGGCCCCACACGGACGGGCCCCATGGAGATCCCCCGCGTCGCTGGCTGGACATGGCGGCCACCATCCTCCCGGTCGACCGTCGGAGTGGCCGACGCCGTCCGACGGACGGGTCCGGCCGCTCGCGCGTGGCCTCCCGATCCGATGGTACGACGGACCGCCCCGAAAGTCACCCACGTCCTCAGGCCGGTCACGGGGTGAACCGGCCCCATCCCCCGCTCGGTGCTCGCCGTGGGTGCCGCGCCAGGGGCCGGCCGTAGGCTCACCCGCATGGGCCCCGGCAACGAGTTTCCTCGCCTCCTCGCACGCGACCTCGAGGGCCACGACGCCTGGCTGCCCGACGCCTTCGCCGGAGCCCGCAACGTGGTCATCGTGGCGTTCCAGCGCAGGCAGCAGGCGGAGGTCGACACCTGGGTCCCCTGGCTCGAGCAGCGCGCTGGCGCCGATCCCGGCTTCCGCTTCTACGAATTGCCCACGATCGGTCGCATCTGGGCACCGGTACGCAACGTGATCGACGGCGGCATGGCGGCGGCCCTCCGCGAGCCCGTAGCCCGGCAACGCACGCTGACCGTCTACGGAGACGTACGTCGGCTGACGGGCCCGCTCGGCATCGACGATCGCTCCACCGTTACGCTCCTCGCCGTCGACGGTGGCGGCACGGTGCAGTGGGTCGGCACGGGTGGCTTCGACACCGGCACGGCAGCAGCGGTCGACGCAGTGTTCCCGTCCCCCTGAGCCGCCCGTTGACCGCTGTCGGGCGCGATCCCCGTCGATAGGCCACGGACCCTCGACGACGCACCGGGCCCCCTTCCGCGCGCCTGATCACGACGAGCCGGGCGACTGTGCCGTAAGAGGCCTCGGCTGGCCCAGGCCGATCGTGCCTCCACCCGCCAGGCGGAGCGGCATGACCGAACCCCATCGGCCTCCTCGACCCAGGAGCACCGGACGCCCCGATCGGCGAGCTTCTGCATGTCGGTCCGGGACAGCCGGTGCCTCGAGGGCGGTGCCGGGTGGGGCGGTCGCCGATCAAAGGGTCGGCTCATCTGTCCACCACCCAGGCGCCCGTCGCTGTCAGGACCGGGGCCCCGTCCGGGCGTGCACGGTGTCGTGGAGGAGCATCGACCGCATCGGCCAGAACCCGGGTCGCGGCTCGGCGACCTGCCGTCGGGCCCCGAGGAACCCGACCGCCAGGACGGCGGCGGCCGCGAGCCAGCCGATCACCCCGACGGCCAGAACCCACGGCGTGGAACCGGTCAGCGTCACGATGAGGCCCACGACGGCGACCGCCAGCGCAACGAATCCGGTCCGCAGCGCCCAGACGGCCATCCGCCAGCTCCTGTTGTCCTGCAGGCCCGGCCGCTCGTCCATACAGTGGATTGTCGAGCTCCCGCCGCGCTTCGGCAAGGGGCGAAGGTCCTCCCGGGGTCACAGGCCGAGGAGCACGTCCCGGACGTCGGCTGGTCGGGACAGGAACGGGTGGTGGCCGGCGTCGAGCTCGACGACGGTTTCGGCCCGGCGGCCGAAGTCGCGTTGCCGGGCGGCCGGCGTGCCGTTGTCCTGGGTACAGACCACATAGGTCGTGGGCACCTCCTGCCAGGCCGCAGCGCCCACGGGCTGGGCCGTCACCTGCACGCTCTGCCTGGCGAGCCGGTCGGCCGCCTGGGCCTGGACGTCCGGGCCGCAGTCCTGGAGAAAGGTCTCCGCGAGCAGTTCCGGGCACACACCGAACGTCCCGCCATCCGGGTCGATGTCGAGGAACGAGGCCGGTGTGCCATCTCCGAAGTCCGCCAGGGTCTGCCCGACCTCGGGCAGGTAGCTGGACACCAGCACGAGGTGGTGCACCGAGCCGACACCGGCGGCGGCCTCCGCGGTGACGATCCCCCCGTAGCTGTGCGCCACCACGATGGTCGCCTCCACGCCGTCCAGCAAGACCTGCCGGACCGCCGCGACGTCGTCGGCCAGGTCCGGGCCGCCGACGCCGGCCGGCCGTCCACCCTCGCCGCAGCTCGGCAACTGCGGCGCCACGCTCGGGACGCCGTGCTCGAGCAGCAGCTCCGCCGCGCGGTGCCACCACCACGCACCGTCCCGTACGCACGCCCCGTGCACGAACACGACTCTCATCGGCACCTCCATCGGTCTCCCCGGCCCGGTCGACGCTACCGGCGGGGCCACCCGCACCGGCCGAGCCGCAGGGCGGTCCGACGGGTGGATCCGGGCCCGGACGGTTCAGCGGGGCACTCCCGGCGGACCGAAGGGTGACGACCGGCGTCCGTCACGTGGAACGATGCGGGGATGGGATCCTGGCTGCCCGACGGGTTCGAACATCCCTGATTCGTCCCCGTACCGCCGGACCTGCACCTCCGGCCGATCCGGCCATCGGACGTGGACATCGACTACCCCGCCGTCCTGTCCTCACGGGAGCGGCTCTGGTCGCTCTTCGGTGAACCACACGGCTGGCCCACCGAGACCCTGACCTACGAGGAGGATCTGGCCGATCTCGTCCGCCACGAGGCCGACATGGCCGAGAACCGGTCCTTCAACTACGCCCTGCTCGACCAGGACGAGAACCACCTCTTCGGATGCGTCTACCTCGATCCGCCTGAGCGTGTGGGAGCAGACGCCGACATCAGCTTCTGGGTCGTCGACCCCCTGGTCGACACCCCGGTCCCCACGAGGCTCGAGACCGTCGTCCGGCAGTGGATCGCAACAGCGTGGCCCTTCACCAGCCCCCGCATCATCGGGGTCGACATCCCCTGGCAGGAGTGGCTGCGCCTGCCGTCCCTCTGAGCTGACGGTTGATCCTGATGCGGTCCCCGGGGGTGCTGGCCACCTCCACGAGTGGGTACCGCGTGTCGGTCGCCGGACCGGTTGGGCCGCTCTCTAGCCCTGTCCGGGTGCGTCGTCGTCGGTCGCCTGTCGGCGGGTGAACGTGACATGGGTGATGCCGGCCGGGGTGCTGATCGCCTCCACGTCGAAGCGTCGTTCCAGTCCCTCGAGTCCGTCCCAGAGTCGCACGCCGCGCCCGAGGACGATCGGGGCGATGATGAGATGCAGGTGATCGACCAGGTCCGCCGCGAGGAACTGACGGACGGTCGACGGTCCTCCGCCGATGCGCACGTCGAGGCCGCCTGCGGCTTCCTTCGCGATCGCCAATGCCTCGTCCGGGGATGCGTCGATGAAGTGGAAGGTCGTGCCACCCTGCATCTCGATACTCGGCCGCGGATGATGGGTGAGGACGAACACCGGTGTGTGGAAGACGGGATCGTCGCCCCACCAGCCCTTCCAGTCCTCGTCGGCCCAGGGGCCGCGCTGGGGACCGAACTTGTTGCGTCCCATGATCTCGGCGCCGATGCCCGGTGACCAGGTGCTGGCGAAGGCCTCGTCGACGCCCGTGCTCCCCCCGGACCCGCCGTGCATGGCCCGAAAGGTGCGTGTGCCCAAGAATCCCTCGAGGAGCCGGGTGCCGGCGTGCCCGAACGGCTCGTCGAGGGACTGTCCCTCACCGGTGCTGAAGCCGTCGAGCGAAACAGCGAAGTTGTGGACTCGGACCAGTGCCATGCCGGCACTCCTTTCGACGACGCGAGCTAGCAGAGGGTTGAACCGGGGCCGGTCGTTGGTTCCCGAGGTTATGCCCGGGCCTGGGGCCAGGCAATCGTCCGTCCAGGTCCGCGACATGGCGCGAGGCAAGCTGTGCTGCTCGCGGGCACGACACCTGCCCCGGAGGACGAACGGCCTCCTCCCGGTTCGAACCGGTAGGAGGCGGTTCACTCGTCTCGGGCTGCAGAAACCGATGAGGTCGTTCCCGGCACCCGCTCGTCGGCGACCGTCGGCCGCGCTGGCGTCCCCCGGTCTCAGGTGTCAAATCGCATCCAAGATGCCGTACGAGTCGCATCCGAGAATCAGTCGGTGGATTCAGGCGACGGTCAGCCACTCAAGGATCCAGAGAAGTCTCCAACCGCGCAGCGCCGCCAAGGTGTTTCGCTCCACGGAACGGTGCGGACTCATGGCTCTCCGAAATGAGCGGGGTTCACCAGATCAGTCGACCGAGCGCTCGCTAAAGTTGCCTGCCCCGCAACACGACTGGGGCACCCCAACACGTAGTGGATCCGTGTCTACGTGACAGTGAAGACTGCGGCCGTTGAGACCTTTCCGAGGGGCACCACGACCTTGATCTTGCCCGTGGTCGCCCCCGCCGGCACGACGATCTTGATCCTGGTCGCCGTGTCCTTGGTGATGGTGGCGGATACGCCGTTGACTGTGACCCTGGTGGCACCGAGGAGATTGGTTCCCTCAATCGTAACCACCGTTGCCACCGGACCCGACGACGGGCTGAAGTTGGTGATGACAGGGGTAATCGTTAGCTCGGTCAACGTGCCGGTGGCGACATAGTTCGCCACCCAGACGTGAGTACCGTCCGACGAGACGCCGATGGGTTCACTGCCAACGGGGATCGTTTGGACGACGGCACCGGTCGAGGCGTCGAGTTCATTCACCGTGTTGTCGAACGCGTGCGTCACCCAGACGTCGGAGCCATCCGAAGAGACGCCGTAATCACGCCTGCCCACGGGGATCGATTTGACGACGGCACCAGACGAGGCGTTGAGTTCGGTCACCGTCCCACCCCCGGCCACCCAGACGTGGGTGCCATCCGACGAAACACCAATCGGCTCACGAAGGCCCAAGTCGATCGTCTGGATGACAGCTCCGCTCGAAGCATCGAGTTCGGTCGTGGTGTAGTCGACACTGTTTGCCACCCAAACATGGGTGCCGTCGGAGGAGATACCCATGGGCGAGGTGCCCACAGGGATCGTCTCGACGAACGAGCCGTCCGAGCAATTGAGTTCGGTGACCGTGTTGTCAGAATTATTCGTCACCCAAACATGGGTGCCGTCGGAGGAGACACCGTAGGGAGCCCTTCCCACGGCGATCGTATGGACGACGACACCGGTCGAGGCATCAAGTTCGGTGACAGTGTTGTCGAACTGGTTCGTCACCCAAACGTGGATACCGTCCGACGAAATGTATTGCGGTCCATAGCCCACGGGGATTGTCTGGACTACGGCACCGGTCGAGGCGCTGAGTTCGGTCACCGTGTTGTCTGAGTAATTCACCACCCAAACGTGAGTGCCGTCCGAGGAGACGCCGGTGGGATAGCTTCCCACCGGGATGGTCTGAGCAACGGTGGCGGCTGAAGCAGACGGTGCTCCTACGAGCACTGAAGTCGTGACCGCAAAAGTCACAACCAGGCAACCCGCCAGTACCGTACTAAGACTTCTCCGGCCCGCAATCCCCATAGATGCTCACCCTAATCCGCTGTTTGGACAGAAGGCCCCGTTGGCAGCGCTTCGGCAGACCCCTTGCTGTCGCAAGCACCAGACCCCGCTCATTCCCGAAGGGCCGGATCCGTGGCCCAACGAGGCCACGCTGTCAGGTACTGCTGCACTGACCTGAAAAAGAGAGGGCGAGGCCTTTCGGCCCCGCCCTCATTGCGCCCCTACTGAAGTTGGATGCAACTTCCGCTGAAGAACGTGCGCAACTTCACATCAGCTGTGAACTTGCGTGGAATGTCGCTGGAATTTTCATGAGCGACATCTCGGTCCTTCGTTGGGCTCAGCGAGGCCGTCTGCGGCACTCATGCGCCACCCCCAGGAGTCAGCGCCCCTGAGGTGTCACTGCCACCGCCTGAACTCGTCTTCCATCAGCGACGCACCGTGGTCGGCCATGTACTGGGCCCGCTCGAATACCGAATGGGCCTCGATGAACTGGTCGAGTCGGTCGTACACGTCGCCGTCGACCGCACCATCGGCCTCCAGGATCATCCAGCACCAGATGCCGTAGGAGAAGAATGGGTTGACACGGCGGACGAGCTCCTGGGCGTGATCGACGTCACCGCAGAGTTGGTCGATGTACGCGAAAGCCACCAGGACATCCGATCGGATGCTCGCTCGGCGGGCGACGTCCTCCCGGATGCTCGCGGCCAGCGAACGCCCTGCCTCCTCGGGGTCACCCCGGGCGGCCATGAGTACATGATCCGCGATCTTCACGGTGTGCGAGAACATGCCCGGTATCGAGCGGTCGTGCCAGGTGGCCGTGATCCGGTCTGCCTCTTCGATCTCCCCAACAGCGAGGAGGCACCAGGCAAGGTAGGCCTCCGCGATTCCACGTGAACTTGCCCGTGCATTCAACGCAAGTCCCTGTCGGAACAGCTCGATCGCCTCCCAGAAGCGCAGTGCCTGCGACCATGCCGCCGCCACCTGGAAGTCGATCAGGGCGCGGCAGTTCGGACCCGCATGCTCGGTCGCCCATCGCTGGGCCTCCAGGAACACCTCGGTCCCGACCCGCAGACCGGCGACCTGGACATCGATGCCTCCCTTGACCACCAGGGACAGGAGGAAGGAGTCGCACCCCGTGTCGGCTGTCAGACGGAGGGCACGTTCGTTCACCTCGATGGCCGCCACCGGGTCCCCGGCTGTAATGAGCGCAAATGCCAGGACGGCGAGGCGCGCCGCCTCGTCCGCCGGATCGAGCTCCACGGGATGACGGAGGACGTTGACGACAAACTCGGCCTCGCCCCGTTCGAACGCGTGACTGAGGGCCAAACGGGCCAGCTGGACGGCTCTATCGGGCCACCCGCTCTCCATGGCCCAGACGATGACCGAGCGCACGTTTTCGTACTCCCGACCCAGGTAGTCCAGGACCTCTCGTTCCAGGTAGTGCTCCAATGAACCGTCGCCGGTAATCGCGAAGAAGTGCTCGAGGTGGCGATTCCGCACCTCCTCGGTCCGCCCCGCCTCGAACAGGCGGACCTGTGCGAACAGCCGGATGGTCTCGAGCAGTCGGTGGCGGATCGTTCCGTCGACACCCCGGGTCGTGTCAACGAGCGACTTGCCGTGGAGCGAGTCGATCAGGTCCCGGGCCTCGTACTCGCTCAGGTCAGCGACCCCGGCGACGTCCGACGGGTCGAAGCCCCCCTGGAAGACGGACAGCACCTGGAGCAGTTGCTGCTCGGGGCCGCTCAGCAGGTCGTAGGACCACGTGACGGTGTCCTCCAGGGTCGTCTGGCGCTGGCGGCCGCGCCTGGAGCCGCCCGACAGCAGAAGGAACCGATCGTCGAGCCGACTGCGGATCTCCTCGACCGACATGGTGGGCGTCCGGGCGGCCGCCAGTTCGATGGCGAGTGGGATCCCATCGAGGCGCCGGGTGATCTCGGCGATCGTGGCGGCGGCACCCGGGTCGTCGATCGCGTGGGCACCGGCCGCTTCGGCCCGGTCGACGAACAGCTGCACGGCGGGGCCACCGTCGTCGGCATCCAGCGACGGGATCTTCCACGTGAACTCGCCGTCGATCTCGAGCGACTCGCGACTGGTGGCGATGATCCGGAGGTCCGGGCACCGCTCCAGGAGGGAGTCGATCACCTCGGCCGCCGAGTCGATGACGTGCTCGCAGTTGTCCACCACGAGCAGACCCTCCCGTGGGGTGAGGTAGGTGACGACCTGGTCGAGCACCGGTCGGTCGGAGGTCACACCGAGCGACAGGGTGGCGGCGAACAGCCCGGACAGCGCGTCCTCGTCGGTGATCGTGGAGAGGTCGACGAACCAGACGCCGTCCGGGTGGGAGGGAGTCTCACGGGTGGCCACCTCGATGGCCAGCCGGGTCTTGCCGCACCCGCCGACGCCCGTGAGGGTCACCAACCGGTGGGTGGCCAGGAACTTCCGGACGTCCCGGACCGCCTCCTCCCGGCCGACCAGCGAGGTGCGGGGGGAGGGCAGCGACACGATCCCCTGTGGGACGGTCCGAAGGGGTGGAAATTCGCCATCGCCCACCTGGCTGAGGTGCACCGGCGCCTCGATGTCCCGGAGCACGTGGGTCCCGAGGTCGACGGCGTCGACGGAGGAGGCGTCGCGGACGGCGTCGGTCACCACGACCTGGCCTCCGTGGGCCACCGACATGACCCGAGCGGCCTGGTTGACGACGGAGCCGAAGTAGTTGCCCGCCCGCTCCTCGGCCTCGCCCAGGTGCAGTCCGATCCTCACCCCGAGGGCGGGACTGCCTCCCCAATTGGCTTCCGCCAGCGCGGACTGGAGGGCACTGGCGCAGGCTACGGCCTCGGACGCCCTGCTGAACGCCGTGGCAAAGGAGTCGCCCGCCGTGGCAAAAACGTAGCCGTCGAATTCGGCGAAGGCCCGCTGCATGACCTCGTCGTGGATGCGGAGGGACGCGGACATGGCGTCGGGATCCGTAGCCCACAGACGGGTGGAGCCGACCACGTCGGTGAACAGGAACGTGACGGTGCCGCTCGGAGGTCCCGCCAGGTCGCCGGCCATCCGGTCAATCTAGGCGCAGGCAGCGTCCACTGTGGGTCCCATCAGGACCGCTTGCCTGACGAGCTGGGCGCCGTCTGTCAGGCTTAGGCCGAGTGCGTATTCCAGCTGGCGGAAGCGGGAGAGCCCCGGCCCGATGGCTGGGGCTCTCCCGACTAGTTCGATCAACGATGCGTGTCGCTCGTGAAAGATCGCGTGTCGCTGATGCAAGATCGCGTGTCATGCGCTGCGAAATGCCTGAAGTCGCTCGCGCAACTTCACATCAGCTGTGATCTGTCGTGGATTGTCAGCGGGATTTTTGACTTGATGTCACCTCCCCCTATTGCTTGCTCCAGTTAGCGGCTCCTCCCCGGCCGCGGGCGAGCGGCCCGTGGTGCAGAGTCCCTGGTCAACGACCCGGCGATGGGGAACAGCATTCCAAGATCCGCACCAGCCTCTTAGTAGATCTTGGTAGCTTCCACCGCGCGCATTTCTGAATAGGGCGTTTGTGCGGTAGCTCCTGGTCAGAGGCCATGCGTCGCGCGCCGGTCACATCGTCTGGCTGCACTTCCGCAACTGACGCTTAATGGCCGGCCGCGAGATTTCGCGGACAGTGGTTGCCATGGCCAATGACCTCTACGAAACAGACCAAGAGCGCGCGAGTGCGGCGCGCTCACGTCATGAGGTGAGCATCCTCGTGTGGTTCATCAGGTGCTCCCTGATCGTGACCGCGACCATGATCGGTCTGCACCTCACCGGGCACTCCAACTAGGTTTCCGAGAGCCTGCACCGCTCTGAGCGCATCACGGACAACCAGCATTAACGGCGCCACAGCTAGACCTGCAGCGATGGCACCTGCGGAGCCGTGTACCCAGTCTGAGTTGCTCACTGCAAAGTAACCCACGATCCCCGCCAAGATCAGCGCGATGACGCACGCAACAAATAGCAACAGGAGTCCGTTGATGGCCTTCGACTGGTCCTTCACCTTCCAGTCGGCTGTGGTGGCCCCGACGTACACGGTGACCGTGAACACTGCTGAGCCGTAAAACAGTCCGAGGACCCAATTTTCGAATGGCGAATTCAGACCAGCAATTGCTCCGTCCAGCTCTCGCGACGAACTCAACGGGGATCTCGATCGCGAGCACGGGTCGCTCACCTCTGTGCCAATCCACCGATCGGGAGGTGGGCTGCGTGAGACACATTCGTCGTTCTGGATCGACAACTCAGCTCCGACGGTGTCTTCGAGACGGCCCGCATACTGGAGGGACGTGCCGGTTGGCTTAGCCCGCAGCTGACGGATACGCATCCCAGATCACCGGATGGGTGGGGCGCTAAAAGGTTCGTTCGAGCGCCAAGCGCTTGCTGTCGCAAGCACCAGACCCCGCTCATTCCCGGAGGCCGGATCCGTGGCCCATCGAGGCCACGCCGTCAGGGAATGGTGCACTGATGTCAAATCGCATCCGAGATGCCGTCCGAGTCGGCCTGCGAGCGCTGCACCTTCTTCGAGACCGGACCGCAGTTCATCCCGATTCTCAGACGTCAACGCGACCACGCCGATGAACAGGGTCAGGCAGGCCGGGTGGTGCTCTTCTCGAAGCTCATCGAGGACGTCGACGGCGCAGGTTGACTGTGGTTCGATGGCCCCAAGTCCAGGGTCCGTGGATCACCCGTGTAACAACACTTCTGCCACACCCCGCGCGCTCAGTTGACGGAGCATTGTTGGATACCCCGTTGGTTGGTTGGTTGGTTGGTTGGGCCGGGCTCACTCGAGGTGCTCGAGTGCCTCGGTGGCACGTCGTTCGATGTTGACGTATCCGTTGACCGCAGCACTCGTCCGTGCACGGACAATCCGCTCGCGCGCCTGTTGGGCGTCACCTGGCGCCCGGCGTTCGGTGAGCATCTTTCCCCATAGGAGCTCCGTCGAGGCGAGGAAGAACTTCGCTCCCATCCGGTCGCTCATCGCCGTCGACTGTGCGAAATAGCCCTCCGCCTCGCCGTACCGGCCGAGGACGGTGGCCAGGCCGCCGAGCGGACGACTGACCGGACCTTCAGCCGTGATCCCGGAGGAGCACCATTGCTCGCCCCACGGTGCGAGCAGTTCGAACAGCGCGGCGGCATGGTCGGCAGCCTTCACGGTGATGGCGACTTCCGCGTAGCAGAGCATCGACGTCAACCACTGAGAGTCCATGTGCAGCTCGAATCCGGCAGTCGCGAACTCCTCCAGGAGTTGCGCGGCGACGTCGAACCGGTCCCCCTCGGCGCAGGTCAAGGCACGCATCGCTCGGTTTGCTTGTGCCGCTGAGGGAAGTCCAGGTTCGCCCTGCTCGAAGAAGGGCAACAGCTCGCCCGCCGTTCCCCGTTGCACGCTCACGGCCCAGATCTGCATGCCGAGGTAGATGTCGGAGTCGGTGAGGCCGTTGTCGGTAGCGAATTGGAACGCCTCCCAGGCGAGCCGTTCGGCCCGTTCCACGTCACCGGCGATCTGGGCTCGCGTGCTGAGTGCCATGGCGTAGGCGAATCGCACCATCGGCTCGTCGATCTGGCGGGTGAGGTCCCCGCTGACCTCGAGACTGTGATCCATCTCCTTGACGTCACCGGCGAGCATGGTCGGGTGATAGCGCCAGTGCGCGGCCCAGCCCCACAGCACCGGATCGCCGAGCCGCTCCGCCCGGGCGAGCGCGTCAGCGGAGCGGGCCAGCGACTGATCGAGGAGCGACGGTACCTGCAGCGAGAACTGGACGTTGTTCGCCACGCGCACGATGGTCGCGTCGTCATCGGTGGCGTGGGCGATCGCCAGGGCCTCGGTGGCCAGCTCCATCCGACGTTCCAGTGATGCGCCGTGGTTGACCTCCGAGCAGAGGGTGGCCAGCACGAGCGCCCGGTCGGCAGCGTCGGGAGGGAGCAGCGTGAGTGCGAGCTCTAGGATCTCGACCCACTCGACGTCGATCGACCCGACCGCGCTGTACCAGCCCCGGTCGTTGGCCAGGGCGGCGGCCACAAGGCGTTGAACGTCGCCGAGGTCGTCGGCGCGGCGTGCGGCGTCGAGGAGTGTGGCTCGGGAGGCAGGATCACCCGTCAGGCGCTGGGCCGTCCCGAGCCCGATGGCGAGGTCCAGTCCGAGCAAGGGGTCGGCTTCGGGCTCCTGCCCATGGAGCTCCAGGGCCTGGGCGTAGTAGCCAAGTGCGTCGGCGGGGGCCAGGGCGGCCAGGGCGGCGTCTCCCGCCTGACGTGAGTATTCGACGGCCTTCGAGAGATCGATGGGCTGGGTGGCGTTGACCCAGTGGCGGGCGAGCTCTCCCACGCGGTTGCCGGGGTGGCCCCCGCACAGTTCTTCCAATGCCTCGGCCACCTGGCGGTGGGCGCGGGCCCGGCGGTTTGGGCCCATGTCCTCGTAGAGCGTGTGCTGGATGAGGGCGTGGGCGAAGGTGTAGCGGCCCGAGGCATCTGCTGGCTCACGTACCAGGGCGGCTGCGGAGGCGGCCTCCAGGATGTCGAGCAGGTCCTCCTCACCGGTCTTCGAGGCCCTGGCGAGGAGGTCGAGGTCGAAGTCCCGGCCGATGACCGAGGCCACCGACAGCACGCGCTCGGCGTCCGCCCCCAGGCGTCCGACCCTCGCCCCGATGACCATGCGCACACTGTCGGGCAGCGCCAGCTGCTCCATCGACTCCGCCGCTACCCACCGACCGGTGTCGTCCTGGAGCAGAGCACCTGTCTCGGACAGGTGGCGCAGTACCTCGCTGACGAAGAACGGGTTGCCGTCGGTCTCACGGTAGATGGCGTGGGCGACTCCGATCGCGGCGTTGTCAAGGGACTCACCGGCGGCGGCCTCCAGGAACGACACCACGCCGGAGTCGTCGAGGCCGACCAGCTCGATCCGTGACACCCCGTTCAATCGATGGAGCGCGGCCAGAGTGTCTGTCAGGGGATGGGTTCGCGACAGTTCGGTGTCCCGGTAGGTGCCGAGCACCAGCACCCGCATGGGCCGGTCGGCCGAGGCGAGGTGGCGTAGCAGCAACAGGCTGCCCTTGTCGGCCCACTGCAGGTCGTCGAGGACCAGGACGACGGGCTGCACCTCCGACATCATGGCCAGCAGGCCCACCACGGCGGCGAACAGCAGGAATCGCTCGGTGTCGGAATCGGTCGCCTTGGACGGGGGGAGATCCGGGATCCGGCTGGCGAGCGCGGGCACCAGGCGGGACAGTTCGGACCCGTGGGCCCCGACGTGCGCCAGGAGTTGGGTTTCGGGGGCGTGGGTCACATAGTGGCCGAGGGCCTCGGCGAAGAGTTGATACGGAGTGGCGAGGTCCTCCTCGCAGTGTCCGAACAGGACGCACGCTCCGTCGTTGAACGCAGCTCGTGCCGACTCGGCCACCAAGGTGGTCTTGCCCAGACCGGCCTCGCCTGAGACGATCATCACCTCTCGTCCGTCCCCGCCTGCCACCCGCTTGACGGAATCGACGATGGCGGTCACCTCGCCGTCCCTGCCCACTACACCCATCTGCGGGCGCACGGCCAGACGGCCGGGAAGCGGGATCTCGGTGCCAGTCACGTCCCCGCCGAGTGGCTCCCAGACCACCTCGACCGCCTCAACCGGTTCGGGCAGGCCCTTCAACTGCAGCTCCCCAAGCGGCTGACAGTCGTGACGGCTCCGCCTGCCGGCCATGGCCCGGACGAAGTCGGTCGCCAGGATCTGGCCGCCCTCGCACCGGGCGCACAGCCTGGCCGCCTCGACTACGGGGTCGCCGAAGTAGTCGCCGTCCTCGTTGCTGGCCTCGCCCACACTCAGGCCCACCCGCAGGCCCACGACGTCGGCACTCGAGCGGTTCTCCTGTTCGACGCCCTGCTGCATGGCGACGGCACATCCCAAAGCCGCCGAGGCAGAGTTGAAGACCACCATGAGCCCGTCGCCCAGGTTCTTGACCTCGGTGCCGCCAGACTCGGTGATGGCCTGGCGAAGGATGGAGAAGTGACCCCGTCGGACCTCGTCGG
>CAZULR010000037.1:0-14561 GCA_964621235.1 uncultured Acidimicrobiaceae bacterium | reverse complement strand
CGCCAACATGAACCGCCGCCTGGCCTCCGACCTGGCGGCGAAGGGCAACCGCGTCGTACTCCTCGACCTGCCCGGCCACGGGCTGTCCGCCCGCCCACAGCGGGCGTCGTTCCACCGGATGGACACCTACGCCGATCACGTCGTGGCCCTGCTCGACCACCTCGGGATCGACGAGGCCGTGGTCGGCGGTGTGTCCCTCGGCGGCAACGTGAGCCTGCTCGTGGCGGCGCAGGCCCCCGAACGGGTCCGCGGCCTGGTCATCGAGATGCCGGTCCTGGAGTGGGCTCTGCCCGCCGCCGCCATCACGTTCGTGCCGATGCTCCTGGCCACCCACTTCGCCCGGCCGGTGGTCGGTGGAGTGGCCAAGGTCTTCCGCTCGCTTCCCCGGTCCGGCAACGGCCCACTCGACAGCATCATGAACATGCTGTCCGCCGAGCCCCGCGAGACTGCGGCCGTACTCCACGGGATCCTCGCGGGACCGATCGCCCCCACGGTCGACCAGCGTGCGGCCATGGAGGTCCCGGCGCTCGTGATCGGCCACAAGGTCGACCACGTCCACCCGTTCCACGACGCCCAGCAGCTCGCCCGTCGGCTTCCCCAGGGCCAACTCATCCAGGCCAGCTCGGTGCTCGAGCTCCGGGTGCATCCCGAGCGGTTGACCGAGGAGATCAACGGCCTCCTGGACACCGCGTGGAAGACACCGGCGAAGGGCAGCCGTAAGGCCGGATGAGTTGCACGGCGCTGTAGGCCCGGCCTGCACCCTCGACTCGGGCCTGCGGGCGCGACGTCGCCCGCAGGTGGCGACGCCGACCGGCGACGTCCGGATGCGACGGCAACCGCCGCGCACCGACCCGACGTCCCCCAGGGCCTCCCGCCGGGCTCGACGGGCCCGAGCACGCCCCGGACGGGAGCGAGGTTCCTGGCCAGCGTCCCGGCGGACAGGGAGGAGCAGGTCATGAGCGGGTCGCACGACGCACGACAGGCAGTGATGGACGGCGCCGCCCAGGAGATCGCTCAGCTCGAGCAGCTCATCCGGGCCTGTCGGAACATGCAGGACGAGCTCCGCGAGTCGCTCGTGCTCATGGAGGAGGGATACACGATGACGACGATCCTGGCGCGGGGCGGGAAGGACACCGTGATCCCCCGGCTGACCGAGGCGCTGGACCGCACCAATGCCTCCAGGAGGATCGGCCGGAGCGCCATGATCCGCCTGGCGCTGCTCGAGGGGATGACGACGCGCCAGCTCAGCGAGCGGCTGGGGATCTCGCGCCAGCTGGTGGAGCGCTACCGCGACGAGCGCTGAACCGTCGACGGGCCTGCGCGCGCTCCGGCGACCGTCCCGGCATCCACCGACACCGGTCTGACGCACACCACGGCCGAGCCGGCACCAGGGACCCGCGCTCCGCCCGTCAGTCGTCGAAACCGGGCCGGCGGGACCGCTTGCGCTCCGACAGTTTCCGCTTCTCGGCCAGGCGCCGCTCCTTGGCCCCCTTGGACGGACGGGTCGGACGGCGCGCCTTGTCGATGTGGAGCGCCGCCACCAATCGCTCACGGAGGCGCTCGACGGCCAGCTGCCGGTTCCGGAGCTGCGAGCGCTCCTCGTCCACCACGACCCTGACCTCAGGTCCCAACTTCTCGAGGAGTCGCGAACGCTGGTAGGGCCCGAGCGACGGCGACCCCTCCACGTCGAACCGGACCTCCACCCGCGTCGCCACTTTGTTGGCGTGCTGTCCCCCCGGTCCTCCGCTCGGACTGAACCGGAACTGGAGCTCGGACACGGGGATGCGGAGGGACTGGGTGACCCGCACCACCTCCGGGCCTCCCGCCTGTCCACGCCCGTCGCCGCCGGCTCCGTTCGCCCCGGCACGCCCCTTCCCTGGCTCAGCCATCGCCCGACCCCCGGTAGCCGGGTACGGGCCCGCCGACCGTCGCCGACTGGGTCGCGGCCGTGTCACTCGACGCGGACCCCGCGCGGGCGCAGCCACCGTCGGTTCGGGTCACCAGGTACATCCCTCGAACCTACCGGCGCCGGTGGCCCACGGACCTACACTTCGCCCATGGCACCGCCTCCTGGACCCCCGGCCACCGACGACACGCGCTTCGCCGACCAGGTCGTCCTCATCACCGGCTCGTCGTCGGGCATCGGTGCGGCGACCGCCCACCGGTTCGCCCAGTGCGGCGCCACCGTGGTGGTCAACTCGGTGACGTCGGTCGATGCGGGACGCGCGTTGGCCGCCGAGCTCGATGGCGCCACCTACGTGCAGGCCGACATCGCCGTCGAGGCCGATTGCGCGCGCCTCGTCGAGCAGACCGTCGCCGACCACGGACGACTCGACGTCCTGGTCAACAACGCCGGCACCACCGCCGTGATCCCCCACAACGACCTCGGCGCCGCATCCCCCGACGTCTGGCGACGCATCTTCGAGACGAATGTCATCGGCACCTGGCAGCTGACGGTCGCCGCCGTGCCCCACCTGCGGTCGTCCGGGCACGGCCAGGTGGTCAACGTCTCGTCGCTGGCCGGCACCCGACCCGTGGGGAGCTCGATCCCCTACGCATGCTCGAAGGCGGCAGTCAGCCACATGACGCACCTGTTGGCGAACACCCTGGCACCGGACGTCCGCGTGAACGCGGTGGCCCCCGGTCTGGTCGACACCCCGTGGACCGAGGACTGGACCGTCGTGCGGGAGTTCGTGAGGGCCCAGGCCCCGATGCAGCGCACCGCCACCCCGGACGACGTGGCCGAGGTCATCCTGGGCCTGGCCCGATCGACCTACGTGACCGGTGAGGTGATCCTCATCGACGGCGGGCTCAACCTGCGTTGAGCGACCCGGCCCGTGGTGGGACCGGTTGGGACCGCGATCAACCGGCGGCGGGATCCCAGTCGGACCGTTCGAGGTGCCAGATCACGTGGGGCAGCTCCGGGAAGTTGCTGAGTGTCCGCTGCTCGCCCGGTCTGTAGCCGAGGCGGCGGGCGACGGCCGCCGAGCGGGTGTTCTCCGGCAGGATCACACTGAACAGCTCGTCCTCGCCGAGTACCTCGAAGCCGTAGCGCACGGCCCGGGCCCCCGCCTCGGTGGCGTAGCCCTCGCCCCAGCACGCCGGGTCGAGCATCCACCCGACCTCCACGCCCGGCCAGTCGTCCTCCGGGCGCCAGTAGAGCCCGGCCCGTCCGAGGAACCGGCCCGTCGCCCGTTCCTCGAGTGCCCACTGTCCCAGGCCCTTCAGCTCCCACAGGCCCGCGAACGAGGTGAGCGTCCGCCACGCGTCCCCGACCGACAGGTCGTCGGGCAGGTGGAGCGAGGCCCGCACCGGCGGCGTGGTCATCACGGCATGGAGCGGCAGGACGTCGCCGGCCCGGAACGGGCGGAGCGTCAGGCGCTCGGTGTGCAGCGTGGGGCAGGCGGTCATCGACCCAGTCAACCATCGGGCCCGACGGGTGGCCACCGGTACGCTCCGGGCGTGGCCGTCATCCCTCCCCCGCCCCCACCTCCCCCGGACGGGCTGACCGCGCCGGTCGCCGCGCGGGCGCCGTGGACGTGGGCCGTGCCCGAGGTCGCCACCGAGGACCTGCCCTTCCTCTTCCACCGGATCCACCGGAATCTCCCGGAGGGAGCTCGCCTCGAGTTGTCGTTCGCCGGGACACCCCCGACCGACCGGCTCCCCGACCTGGTGGAGGGAGCCGGATGGACCCGGGTGGACGACGCGACCGGTGGCGTCGATCGCAGGCGGATCCTGGTCGAGCGCCGACACACCCTGGCCGACTCCGTGGGACCGGGCATGCGGTTGCTGGTCTGTGGCGTGAACCCGTCTCCCTACTCCGCCGACGTCGGCGTCGGCTACGGCCGTCCCGGCAACCGGTTCTGGCCCGCCGCGCTGGCCGCGGGCATCGCGCCGGTCGACCGGGACCCGGCGGCCGCCCTGGCCGCGGGCACCGGCATGACCGACTTCGCCAAGCGGGTCACGCCCCGGGCGGCGCAGGTCACGCGCGACGACTACGAGGCGGGTTTCGCCCGCGTCACCCGGCTGGTGGACTGGCTCCGGCCCGGGGCCGTCTGCTTCGTGGGACTGTCGGGCTGGCGCACCGTGGTCGACCGGCTCGCCGTCGCCGGGCTCCAGCCGGACGCGATCGGCGGCCGACCGGCCTACGTGATGCCGTCGACCAGCGGGCTGAACGCCCGCACGACACCTGCCGAGCTGACCGGCCATCTCGCCGCCGCCTGGGAGCTCGGCGCCTGACGGGTCGGACGCCGCCCGGCGCGACGACCCGCCACGGGCCAGCGAGGTGGCCGGTCGGTCACTCGGGCTCCGGTCCCTCCTCGAAGCGCACCACGGGCCCGTCCGCGGTGATGGAGACCCTCTCGCGCATCGTCTCGCCCCGGAACAAGGACGGTGACGTGACGCGCGTGGCCAGCACGAACACCGGTCCGGCGGCGGTGGTGGTGATGCCGGAGAGGAGGACCCCGCCGACGTCCCGGTGCCGGAAGAAGGGCATCGACCAGGTGACGTAGCTGTAGTCGGGTTCGGCGGCGAGGTACACGTTCCCGTCCAGGAGGCCGAAGAGCAGCAGGCCGCTCAACAGCAGCATGATCCCGAGTTTCCGCAGGGACAGGGCGCTGCGGGTCAGCCGTAGGCGGTGGTGGCAGGCACCGGCGAATCCGGTGATCCCGAGGTACAGGGCGACGAAGAACGTCGACGACGTGACCGAGTCACTGATCCCATTGCCGTGCCGGGCCCAGTTGACGGCCACACAGAAGATGACCGGGCCGCCCAGGTGACCGTGGTCCCGCAGTCGGGGTCCACGGTCTTCATCTCCTTGTTCGCCCAGGAGGGGGGCATGGGGAGGAAGGCCAGCACCACCAGGAGCGGCGTCTGCAACCCGATGTTCACGACCACCGAAACCCGGGATGGCCGCCGTCGAGTGCGCGGGGGCGATCGACGCCAGACCCACGCCGAGCTCGTGACGAGGCCGACGGCGTCCCTCTTCAGCCCCATCGGCTCCGGATGGTCGAAGTTCGCCAGCTCCGAGTCGGGCCGTGTGGCGTGCGTCCCCGGACGTACCAGTCGACCACCGGCACCTTTCGCTCCCCGGGGAAGCCGGTGGGGCTGACCGAGCGTTCAGTCAGGCTAGGCCAGCCACCGGGTGGAAGTGGTCGACCTCGGGGGGAGCATCGAAGAACGGGCCGATGTGGGACCTCCACTCGGCGAACCGGTCCGATTCGCGGAATCCCACCGTGTGGTCCTCGAGGGTCTCCCACTCGACGAGCAGGAGATACCGGTCCGGGGACTCGACGCCCCGCGACAGCCGGAGCGACACGAACCCCGGTGCACCCGAGATCACTTCCCGGGCCCGGGTCAGCGCCGCCTCGAACTCCTGGTGGCTGTCCGGACGGACGTTGATGAGGGCGTGCTCGAGGATCATGGCGCCGACGTTACCGGGGCCCGGGAGTCGGGGACCGGTGCCGGGGCCGGGGAGTGGGGCCGGGTGTGGCCGAGGGTGGTGGGCCGGAGGTCGGGCCTCGGAGCCGGGGGCCGGGTCCGATCGGACCGCGGTCGGGCGGCGGTAGCGTCGACGGAGAAGGTCGACACCGCGACACCCTGGGGAGGAGCAGACGAACATGAAGATCGAGATCTGGTCGGACGTGGTCTGCCCGTGGTGCTACATCGGGAAGCGGAACCTCGAGGTGGCCCTCGCCGGCTTCGAGCACGCCGACCGGGTGGAGATCGAATGGCGTAGCTACGAGCTCGACCCCCGGACCCCGCTCCGGGTCGAGCTGTCGATGGACGAGGTGCTGGCCAAGAAGTACGGGATGACGCCCGACGAGGCCACGGCGGCCAACCTGCGGATGACGGAGCTGGCCGCCACCGTCGGCCTCGAGTACCACCTCGACAAGGTCCAGATCGGCAACACCTTCGATGCACACCGACTCATCCATCTCGCCGCCCACGAGGGCCGGGGCGGCGCCATGAAGGAGCGCCTGCTGCGGGCCTACTTCACGGAGGGACGGGCGATCTCGGATCCGGCGACCCTGGCGGAGCTCGCCGTCGAGGTCGGACTCGACCCCGACCGGGTGACCGAGGTGCTCGAGGGCCGGGAGTTCGCCGACGAGGTCCGGGCCGACGAGGCGCGGGCCATGGAGCTCGGCTCGACGGGCGTCCCCTTCTTCGTGTTCGACGAGCGGCTCGGCGTGCCCGGCGCCCAACCGCCCGACGTGCTGCTGCGGCTCCTGATCCGGGCCTGGGACACGTCCGAGGAAGCGGTGGCCGACTCCGCCTGACGCCGGCCGCGCCAGCCGCGTCGGGCCCGCGACCCGCGGTCTCCAGCGTTCGGCCGATACGGCGCCCGGTGGTTATTGCATCAGGTTCCTAATTGCCGTACGTTGGCAACGATGACGGTCCGACAGTTGAACGACACCCTGGCCGAGGTGGACGTGGACCGCTCGTTCAGCCCCTCTCGCCTGGCCCGGCTGCGCAACGGCCTGACCCGCGCCGAGTGGTGGCGCGTCGGCGGCATGGTCACGGTCGTCGTCGTGCTCAACATCCTCGGCTGGGGGATGCTCTCCGCCGCCGCCGGCCACCACTACCACGTGTCCCGCACGACGCTCTTCGGGTTCGGGACCGGTGTGCTGGCCTACACCCTCGGCATGCGGCACGCCTTCGACGCCGACCACATCGCCGCGATCGACAACACGACCCGCAAGCTGGTCAACGACGGCAAGCGTCCCCTGAGCGTCGGCTTCTTCTTCTCACTGGGCCACTCGTCCGTGGTCTTCGCCCTGGCGGTCCTGCTCAACTTCGGCATCCACGCCCTCGACGCCCAGGTGGCCGACGGCTCGTCCGGGCTGCATCAGGCCACCAACCTGATCGGCACCACGGTCTCGGGCACCTTCCTCTACCTCATCGCCCTCCTCAACCTCGTGGTCCTGGTCGGGATCGTCAAGGTCTTCCGGCAGATGCGGACGGGCAGCTTCGACAACGACGAGCTCGAGCGGCAGCTCGACAACCGGGGTCTGATGAACCGGGTCTTCCGCGGCTGGGGCGACCGGATCGACACGCCCTGGAAGATGTACCCCGTGGGCCTGCTCTTCGGCCTCGGCTTCGACACGGCCACCGAGGTCGCCCTGCTGGTCCTCGCCGGCACCGCGGTGGCGGGGGGCCTGCCCTTCTGGGCGATACTGTCCCTGCCCATCCTGTTCGCGGCGGGCATGACCCTGTTCGACACGGTCGACGGGTGCTTCATGAACTTCGCCTACGACTGGGCCTTCGCCAAGCCGGTGCGGAAGGTGTTCTACAACCTGACGATCACCGGGCTGTCGGTGTTCGTGGCCTTCTTCATCGGCTCCATCGAGCTGCTCGGTCTCCTCGCCACGGAGCTGCACCTGACCGACCCCGTGTTCACGTTCTTCGCCGGCTTCAACATCAACACCGCCGGCTTCGTGATCGTCGGAGTCTTCGTCATCACCTGGGTGGTGGCGGCGGCCTGGTGGCGCTTCGGAAACGTCGAGGCCAGGTGGGACTCGGCCATGCTGCCCTCGGAGCCCGCCGAGGCCACCGGGGCGGCCTGAGGCGCCTCGACGCAGGACCTGATGGTGCGCCGGAGGCCGATTCCGCTCCTGCGATCTTCAGACTGTGGCCAGGGCCGGTGCCAGGCGACGCCACTCCCGCATCGGCAGCTCGGCGAGGTTGGCCCCGATGACCTGGAGCAGCACGTGGTCGGCACCGGCCTCGAGGTGCTCCCGCACCCGGGCCAGCACGGCCTCCTCGTCACCTTGGACGACCAGAGCGTCGGCCAGCCGCTCGGAGCCACCCCGCACCAGGTCCTCCTCCGCGAAGCCCTGGCGGAGCCAGCTGTTCCGGTAGTTCGCCAGACCGGTGTAGATGTCGAGGTGCGCATGGGCCCTCCGCAGGCTCTCCTCGCGGTCCTGGGCCAGGACGACGCCCTGTTCGACGACCAGCACGGGCGACGGTCCCAGGGTCTCCCGCGCCGAAGCGGTGTGGGCCGGCATGACCAGGTAGCTGTGGGCCCCGGCGGTGCGGTCCCGGGCCAGGCCGAGCATCTTCGGCCCCAGGGCGGCGAGCACGATCGGGGGCAGGACCGGGTCAGCCCCGAAGTACAGCGCGGCGGCGAGGTCGTCCAGGTAGGAGGTCATGGCCTCGACCGGCGGGAGGTAGGGCGTCTTGCGGGCTCCTTCGACGGCCGGGCGGTGGCTCACTCCCAGACCCAGCACGAAGCGCCCCGGGGTCAGGGACTCGAGCAGCCGCGCGGCGCCGTTCGCCGCCATCGGGCCACGACCGTAGATCGAGGCGATGCCCGTCCCCACCACCATCCGGCGGGTGGCCGCCAGCATGGCCAGGGCACCGGTGAACGCCTCGCGGCCGACCGCCTCGGGCAACCAGAGCGAGCCGAACCCGAGCTCGTCGAGCTCGGCGGCCACCTCCTGGGCGCCCGGCCCCGGGAGGGCCTCCAGCGATGGCGTCCACAGACCGGTCCGGGTGGTTCGAAGGGTGTCGATGGCGGTCACGGGCCCACACTACGGGCGCCGACCACCCGGGCGGGTCGTGCCGCCACCGGGCGCAGTCCCAGTGGCGCGCCTCCCGGGGGGCGTTCTAGTGTGCGGACGGATTCAGCCGTTCCGTCAGGGCAGGGGAACAGTAATTACGGGTGGAGGTTGGGCAGTGGATGGAGTGCGCAGCAGCCTGGCATGTCCAGAGTGCCGAGCGAGCGAGGTCCCGAAACTCATCGTCCGAGGCACCGGCCAGGGCAGCCACGGCACCAGTCTGCAGTGCCGTCGGTGCGGACACGAGTGGACCGACGAGCAGGCCTGGACGAGCCAGGCTTCCTGACCGGCTTCCCGGTCAGGCCGGCCGGAAGGTCCCCAAACCGATCAGCACCGCGGACCCGACGAGGTCACGCTCACATGCGGTGGCGGCAAGGTCCGGGTCCTCGCTGAGGGCCACACACCGACGCCCGTCGGCCGTGTCGCACACCGCCACGACCCGGACGGGGTCCATCCCGTCGTAGGTGACGGTGTACGTGGCCACCGTCCCCGGTCCCCCGTATCCGTCCAGTGACTCCACCGCCTCGACCACCTCGGTGACGGACGCCACCTCGTAGGCCAGGTCGGAGAGCAGTGGCGGTCGGCCGTCGGGGCGGGCGGACCAGACACCGAGGCCGGGTTTGGTGAGCAGCCCGCTGACCGTGGTCACCGCCCCGAGAGCGCCCGGGTCGGCCCGGAGACGGGGCGCCACCGCAGCGACGGACTGCAGCACCGCGTTGTTGAACGGTCCCCCCGCGAACGCCATGCCTCCGGTGACCGTCGGGGTCCCGTCCAGGGGCAGGCCGAGCTCGCGCTGCTGGACCCGGACGGCCGACGGGAAGCAGCTGTAGAGCTCCACCACCTCGACCTGATCCAGCGGACGGCCGATCCGGGCCGCCGCCGTCCCCCCCAGCACCTCCATGGCCGGCCACGCCCCGATCCGCCGCCGGCAGAGCACCGACACGGCGTGGCTCGACTCCAGCCCCACTAAGGGGAACACCCACCGGTCCCGGGGCACGCCGGCCCGGCGGGCGGCGGCGGCCGAGCAGATGACGAGGGCGGCGGCCTGGTTGACCGTCCACTGGGTCGAATGCCACTTGTTGTACGGGAAGGCGAGTGGCCGGTTGTCCGGCGATGCCGTGCCCAGCCACGCCGCGTCGCGATGTCCCCCGAACGCGGCGTCCGGATTGGTCGTCGACACGTCGCTCATCCGCTCCCACAGGGAGTCGATCTGCGCCCGCTGGCCGGCGGGTGTCAGACCCTCGGCGGCCCGCAGCGCGTTGTCGATCATGGCGTACTGCTGCACGGGGTCCCACAACCGGTGGGCCACCTCCACCGGCTCGAGGATCGGGCCGCCCCGCCGGCGGAGCACGTCGGGGGCCGCCCCGGGCTGAGCCGTCTCGGTGGGCGCGTGGCCGGCGCGCTCTCGGTCCCGCACCCACCGCTTCGCCTCGCCCCCGACGACCACCGCCACCTCGGAGGCTCCGGAGAGCACGGCGGCCAGGGCGTCGTCGATCAGGCTCTGCTGGGGGATCCCCAGCTCGACCAGGTGGGTTGTCGCCCCCGGCGCCCCGATCCGGGCGGCCACGATCCGGGCGGGATCCGGGTACACCCAGCTGCCCTGGGGAACCGCCACCCGGTCGACCTGGGTCCCGAGCCCACGGCCACCCGCATCGGCCAGGGCGGCCTGCGTGGCGTCCACCATGAGCTCCACGGCCTCGGCGTCGGAGGACGCCGTGCCCACGCCGACCAGTACCGGCGTGCGGGGGTCGGGCGCGCCGCCCGTCACTGCGCACCCCTTGGGCCACGGGTCACCCTGGTGCCCCCCGTCGAGGCGGCGCGCCGGTCCCGGAGCATCCGCCCCAGGTCCCGCCAGGTCACCTCGACGGCCCCGTTCGCCACGGCCTCGGGCCGGGCCCGCTCGGGCAGGTCGTAGTGGGCATGATGGGGTCGGCCGGGCTTGTCCTGGAACCACTCGCGCCGCATGCCCAGGCGCGCCACGAAGGCATGCAGCTCCTCGTCGGTGTCGGCAACCAGGTGGGACCAGCGGTCGTCGACGGGACCGAGTCGGGCGGGTTGCCGCCAGTCGTCGAGATAGACGGTCACCGCGGGTCGGGGCCTCCGGTCGGGCTCAGATGACCCGTCCGGGCGCGCCGGTGGCATCGACCACCGGTAGGCCGTGGGCGGCCCACGCCTGCATCCCGCCGGCTGCGTTGCGCACGTCGAGCCCGGAGCCGGCGAGCTGAACGGCGACCGTCTGGGAGCGCCCGCCGGCCCGGCACATGCACACGATCGTGCGATCGGAGGCCAGCTCCCCGATCCGCTCGACCACCTGGCCCATCGGCAGATGGACGGCCTCCGGTGCATGCCCGGCGGCCCACTCGTCGTCCTCCCGCACATCGAGCAGGAGCGCGCCGGCCGCCACCAGGCGATCGGCTTCGGCCGGGTCGATGTCGGTCACGTCCACGGGGTGCGAGGTCACCGCATCACGGTAGCGGAGGGGCCCGGGTGGGCCGTGCACGGCGTAGTCGCGCCCTGCAGACCTGGGTCCCCGCGCCGAACACTCCGGGGCCCCACGTCCCTGGGGATCGTGGCCGCCAGGGTCGTGGCCGCTCGGTTCATGCTCAGCAGGGTTGTCGCCACGTGCACCGGTCAGCCCCCGAGGTCCATGAGCTCGATGCGCACGCCGTCGGGGTCGGTGCAGTAGACGAAGTCGAGGGCCGTGCCGCCGAGGTCGAGTGTGGTCCGCGTGGTCGCCACCACGTGGCCGCCGAACTCCTCGATGCGGGCGGCCACTGTCTCGAGGTCGTCGACCCGGAAGGACAGGTGGGTGAGGCCGAGGCGGTTCATCGGCCGCCGCACAGGTTCGCCTTCCACGGCCGGCGAGCCGTACCCGAGCAGCTCGATCGTCGTCCCGCCACGGTGGATCATCCGGGAGGACAACTCGAGGTCGTCGAGTTCCATGAGCACGCCGAACTCGGGGCCCACCTCATGGGCAGCCACCTCTTCGAAGCCCAGGGCACCGCAGTAGAAGCGGATCGAGCGGTCGAGTTCCCCGACGCAGATCCCGAGGTGGGAGTAGCTGACGGTCATGCGGCACCGGTCTGGTCCGGTGCCGCCTCGGCCTCGGTCACCGACGGGAGCCGACTGCGGACGAACGTCCCCGCCGCGGCGATCGTGCGGCGGCCGGCGTCCGACCACGGCATCAGGATCGGGTAGACGTGGAACATCCCCGGCTCCTCGTGCACCTCGGCATCCACGTCGGCCTCCTCGAGGTGGGCCGAGAACTTGCGGATGCCGTCCCGGAACATCTCGTCCCCACCTACGCACACGAACGTCGGCGGCCACCCGGCGAGGTCCTGCGTGACCGCTGACACGAGCGGGGACGCGGGATCGACCCCGTGGAGGTAGGCCGACGTCGGGACGTTCCAGGGCAGGATGTCGAGGCGGGCGTTGTCGCGCACCGAGGGGAGGTCGAGCTGCAGCGTCACCTCCGGGGAGAACAGGACGACCGCGGCGACCGGCAGCTTCTCGGTCACGATGTCGGAGGCCACCAGCGTGGTCACCAGGCCCCCGCCGCTCGAATCACCGGCGAGGACGAGTCGCTCGGAGGCGATGCCGCTGGCCAGGAGCCCGCGCATGACGGCGGCGGCATCCTCCAGGTCGGCCGGGAAGGGGAACTCGGGGGCCAGGCGCAGGTCGGGAAGGAAGACGTCACACCCCGTGCGGCGGGCCAGCCACGCCGCGAACACGCTGTACATGCGGGGTGACGTCCCCACGTAGCCACCGCCGTGGAGGTAGAGGATGGTGCCACCGGACCGTCCGTTGCGCGGGCGGATCCACTCCCCGGGGACGCCGCCCACCGAGCCGTCCTCGTGCTCCGCGCCACGAAACTTGACGATCGGCGGAAGGACGACGCCGCACAGGTCGTCGAGCACGAGCTCGATCGACCGGAACTCGTCGATGGGAAGTGACGTCGAATACCCCATGAACGTGCGCATGGTCTCGCGGGTCACCGACACGGCCACGTTGTGGGCGAGGTTCCCCCGACCCGACCAGGGACGGCGGAACGGCACCCGGGCCATGCCCAGGCCCATCTCGCCCACCAGACCGACCAGGTCGGTCACGGCCACGGGCCACGACGACCGCTGCACCCCCGGGCGCCTGCCCATCACCATCGCGGGACTCCCCTCATGCCCCGGAGCCTACGACCGTCGTGCGTGGACCCGGGGCGCGCCGAGGCAGCGACGAGCCGCGGCCCGCCCTCCCCACCCGAATCAGGCGGGCTCGGCGGCCAGCGTGGCGCCGAGGCGCACCAGCTGGTCGGTGGCACCACCCAGCGTCAGCTCGATGTGCTTGGTGTTGAGGAAGAACCGGTGCAACGGATACTCGCGATCGACGCCGACACCGCCGTGCAGGTGGACCGCGGCGTGGACGACGCGCTGTCCACCGTCCGCCGCCCAGAACTTGGCGACGGCGATCTCCTTGTCGGCGGGCAAGCCCTCCGCCAGGCGCCATGCCGCCTGCCAAGCGGTCAGGCGGATGGCCTCGGCGTCGACGTAGGCGTCGGCGGCGCGCTGCCCGACGGCCTGGAACGTGGCGATCGGCTTGCCGAACTGCTCACGGGTCTTGGTGTACTCGGCGAGGAGGGCCACCGAGGCCGCGGCGGCACCGGCCTGCATCAGGGCCAGAGCCGTGGTGCTGCGCTGGACCAGCCAGTCGACGATCGCGGGGCCGTCACCGACCGAGCCGAGCAGGGCGTCGGAGCCCAACGAGACGCCGGAGAACGTGAACAGGCCTTCGGGCTGGCCGTTGTTGGCCTCCTGGCGCTGGACGGAGACACCGTCGGTTCCCGTCTCGACGAGGAACACGGCGACGCCGTCCGGCTCGATGCGGGCCGGCACCAGCACGACGTCGGCGAACGTGCCGGACGGCACACACGCCTTCACGCCGGTGAGCGTCCACCCGTCGCCCGAAGCCTCGGCCACGGTGGCGGGGGCGCCGGGCGTGCCGCCCAGCTCCACCAGAGCGGTTGTGAGTACGGAGTCACCGGCCACGACCGCGGGGAGCCAACGCTGCTGCTGGGCCTCGGTGCCGAAGCGGGCGATCGCCGGTGCGGCGGCGGCCAGCGTCTCGACCACGGGCACGTAGGCCGCGGTGCGGCCGGCGGCCTCGGCCAGCAGTCCGGTCTCCAGGAAGCCGAGCCCGGCCCCCCCGACGCCCTCGGGCAGCGCGATGCCGAGCAGTCCCGCGGCGGACAGTTCGGACCACAGCTTGCGGTCGAACCGGTCGCCGTCGGCCTCGAGCTCGAACTGGCGGAGCCGCTCCTGGGTCGACAGGTCGGTGAAGATCCGGTCCGCAAGTTCGCGGACGGCCTCCTGCTCCTCGCTGAATGAGAAGTCCATGGTGTGTGCTCTCCCTACTCGGTGGTGTCGGGCCGGACTACCGGAGCGACCGGGGCATGCCCAGGCCGAAGATGGCGATCAGGTCCCGCTGGATCTCGTTGGTGCCGCCGCCGAACGTCAAGATCACCATGCTGCGGGCGTACATCTCGAGGCGACCGGCGAGGACAGATTCCGGCGAGCCCTTGGCCAGGTAACCGGCCTGGCCGACGACCTCCATCATCAGCCGGAAGGCCTCCATGTAGAACTCGGTGCCGAACACTTTGATCGTGGAGGCGTCGGCCACGTCCAGGCGCCCCTGGGTGGCGGTCCAGGCGACCTTCCAGTTGATGAGCCTGAGGAACTCGAGCCGGGCGTAGACGCGGGCCAGGTGGACCTGGACCCATTCCTGGTCGATCACCCGCCGGCCGTCGGCCAGCTTGGTGGACTGGGCCCACGCCCGCGTGTCGTTGAGGGCCCGCTCGATGATCCCGGGCGAGCAGAGGGTGACCCGCTCGTGGTTGAGCTGGTTGGTGATCAACTTCCAACCCTCGTTCTCGCCGCCCACCAGGTTGGCCGCCGGTACCCGGACGTCCTCGTAGAACGTGTAGTTGATGTTGTGGTCCCCGAGCAGGTGCATGGG
>CAZULR010000036.1:2218-14587 GCA_964621235.1 uncultured Acidimicrobiaceae bacterium | reverse complement strand
CGTTCCAGTCCATGTTCTACGGGCAGACGAACCGCAAGATCCGCTCCTACTTCAAGGAGCTCCGTCGTCAGGCCCGACGCGAGGGTGGCGCCATCGGCTTCATCGAGGAGCTCGACGCCATCGGAGGTAAGCGCGGCTCCGGCCCCAGCCAGGGCGAGGGGATCCCCGGGGTCGTCAACGAACTGCTCATCCAGCTCCAGTCCTTCGAACAGTCACCGTGGTCGGTCCGTGCCCGGGGCAAGGTCGTCGAGTGGATCAACGGCTGGCTTCCCGAAGGCTCCCGCCTCGCCAAGCCCTCCGTGCCACCGGCCAACATCCTCGTCATCGGCGCGACCAACCGGATGGACGACCTCGATCCGGCGCTCATCCGACCGGGGCGCTTCGACCGCACCATCTACTTCGGCTTGCCCGGCCGGGCGGGGCGCCGCGACATCCTCGACTACTACCTGGGTCGCAAGGCCCACGAGTCCGAGCTCGACGACCCGGCCCGCCTGGACACCCTCGCGGCCATGACGGCGGGCTACTCCCCCGTGATGCTCGAGCACCTTCTCGACGAGTCACTGGTGTGGGCCCTGCGCCGCGGCGCGGACCGCCTGTCGTGGAACGACATCCAACAGGCCAAGATGACCGAGGAGATCGGTCTGGCCCAGCCTGTCGAGTACACCGAGGCCGAGCGGCGGACGATCGCCACCCACGAGGCCGGCCACGCCACCGTCGCCTGGCTCGTCGGCAAGGGGCGGAAGCTCGAGGTGCTCACCATCGTGAAGCGCCGGGACGCCCTCGGCCTTCTCAGCCACTCCGAGACCGAGGAGCGGTTCACCAAGACACGCTCCGAGGTGCGGGCCATGATCGACATCGCCTTCGGTGGCATGGTGGCTGAGGAGCTCTTCTTCGGCGAATGCTCCACGGGGGTGGCGAGCGACCTGCAGGCCGCCACCCTGAACGCCTGCCAGATGGTCGGCCAGCTCGGCATGGGAACCTCGCTCATCTCGGTGGCCGCCATCGAGCACCAGGGTGGGGGCATCGTCGGCAAGGTCCTGTCCGACGAGCCGAGCCGTGCCGAGGTGGAGGCCTTCCTCGACGACTCCAAGAGCTCGGTCACCCAGATGCTCGACGAACACCGCCATGTCGTCGAGGCACTCCGTGACGCGCTGCTCGTCCGCAGCGAGCTCATCGGCGACGAGATCCTCGAGGTCATCGGCCGGGCGACGGCCCAACCCGACGTCCTGCCGGCCAACCTGCGCGACCGCTCCCGGGGCCCGGACTGGCGCATGACCGGCGTGCGCGCCTCGGACCGCGCGGCCGACACGGCGACCGGGGACCGCTCCGACCGACCCGGCTGACCCGACCCGTCCCACACCCCCTCTTCGTGGCGCTTCTCCACGTCCGGACCGGGAAGCCCGGTTCGTTGACCTCGGCCACGCAGGGGACGACAATGCAGCCGTGACCGGCTCCGCGCCCGCCGACGACGGGCTCGAGGCCGGGCAGCTCGACACCGCCGACCTCACCGCGTCGACGGTCGCCAACATCGGCCCGGGCATTGACTTCTACTTCGGCTTCGGCGTCATCGCCGTGACGGCGGGCGTCGGTGCACCGCTGACCATCCTGGCCGCCGCCGCCGCCGTGTTCCTGCTGGCACAGGGGGTGGCGGAGTTCACCCGGGCCGAACCCTCGGCCGGGAGCTTCATCGAGTTCGTCGAGAGCGGGCTCGGACCGGTCGCCGGCATCGCCACCGCGGTGCTGGTGGCCGTGGGTTACACGATCGCCATGGCCGGCGTGTTCACCATGTCCGGCGGGTTCGTCGCCCTGACCCTCGCCCACTACGGCGTCGCCACCGTCCCCTGGGGTCCGCTGACCCTGGTGATCACCCTCGCCGCACTGGCCCTGATGGTGCGCGGCATCCGGCTGTCCACGTCCGCGGTGGCCGCGGCCGTCGTGCTGCAGGTGGCGATCATGGTGATCGCCTGCGCCGTGATCCTCGTCGACCACCGGGCGAGCCTGTCCGCAGCGCCGTTCCGGTGGTCCAAGGTGACCGGTGGGCTCGGCGGACTGTCCGCCGGATTCCCCCTCGCCCTGTACATGTTCATCGGGTGGGAGAACGGACCGGCGCTCGCCGAGGAGTGCCGGAACCCCCGGCGTTCGGTGCCCCGGGCCCTGATGGTGTCGATCGCCATCGCCACCGTGCTCTTCCTGTTGTTCGCGTATGCCACCGTCACCGGCTTCGGGTACGACGTGTCCTCGATCGGACGCTCGTCGATTCCGTTCCTGACGGTGGCCGACCGCGCCCTCGGCCCGTTCGCCGTCGTGGCCTGGGTGGCCGGCATCATCTCCGTCCTGGCCACTCTGGTGTCGGGCTCCAACTCGCAGTCACGGATGCTCTATGACGGCGGGCGGACGGGCAAGCTCCCCCGGTGGCTCGGCGTGGTGCGCCCCTCGTCGCACACCCCGGCCCGGGCGCTGGTGGCCATCGTGGTCGTGGGCCTGGGGGTCATCGGGGTCTGGGCGGTGGCCCACGCCGCAGGCGTGGGCACCGGCTCGATGGATCCGGTCGGGCTCTACGCGGAGTGCTCGACCCTCGGGACGACCGTGATCCTGTTCGTCTACCTGCTGACGATGGCGTCGCTGCCGGTCTACTCCTGGCGTCGCCACCGCGACCGGTTCTCCGTGGTGCGCCACGTGGTCCTGCCGTTCCTCGGTGCCGCCGCACTGGCGGTCCCGTTCGTGTCGCTCTGCACACCGGGCCAGCCGGCCCCCTACGACACCTTCCCGTTCGTGGCGCTCGGGGTGCTGGTGGCTGCGTTCGCCACGGGGTGGGTGGTCATCCGGCGGCGCGCCTGATCCGCCGGTGATCGGCGGAGTGGCAGATGCGCCGGTGGCGACGACCGTCCCGGGGCAGATGCCCCGCGGAACACAGCTGTCGTCACCGGTGCCGGCCACGAGCGGTCGGGGCCCACCCCGTGTGCCAGGCTGCCCGGGTGCGGATGACCTGGCGGAACCGGCGCGTCGTCGGCGGAGTCGTGCTGGTCGGCCTGCTGGGGACCGGGGCTGCGGCATGCTCGTCGGGCCCTTCAACCGGAGCACAGGCACTCTGCGGCTCCGTCTCCGCCACACCGACCCCGGTCGACGAGTTGGTGGCGGTTCCCCTGGCGAGGATCGAAGCAGGCAGGAAATCCGGGAATCAGGCGCTCGATGCTGCCGCGACGAGCTTGCTCCGTGCTCTCCGGGGACAGGACCCCACCACCGTGGCGACAGCCGAACGCCACGTCGCAGCGACGTGCGACCACCTGCGAATCGCTCTCGGCGGGTTCGACCCCGGCAGCTGATCCAGCCCGCGCCGGGCGCCTCTGCAGGACCAGACACACGGCGGATGGGTCTACTTGGCGCCTTCGTAACCCGCTGGGCGCCCCTCGAGGATCACCGCTTTGGTCTCGAGGAACGGAAGCAGTCCCTCGGTCCCCCCTTCACGGCCGATACCCGATTGCTTGAAGCCACCGAACGCCATCGTGAAGTCGGTGCGGAAGGCGTTGTGGCCCACCGTTCCCGACCGCAGCTGCCTGGCGACGTTGCGGGCCCGGTCCACATCGTCGGTGAACACCGACGCGTTCAGCCCGTAGATCGTGTCGTTGGCGATGGCGATGGCGTGCTGCTCGTCGTCGGCGGGGATCACGCTCAGCACGGGACCGAAGATCTCCTCCTGGGCGATCGTGGAGGCGTTGTCGACGTTGCCGAACACCGTCGGCTCGATGAACCAGCCACGTTCCAGGTGCTTCGGGCGTCCGCCTCCTGCAGCGAGGGTCGCCCCCTCGGCGACTCCCTTGGCGATGTAGCCCTCGACCCTCTCCCGTTGGCGCCGGGCAGCCAGCGGACCCATCTGGGTCTGCGGATCGAACGGGTCGCCCACCTGGACCTGAGAGAAGCTCTGCGCCAGGGCCTCGACCAGCTCGTCGTGCCGGCTCCGGGTGACGACGATCCGCGTGAGGGAGGAGCAGACCTGGCCGGACAGGAAGCACTCGAACGCGGCGAGTGTCCCGGCGGTGGTGGCGAGGTCCGTGTCATCGAGGACCACAGCGGCCGACTTGCCACCCAGCTCCAACGTGCAGCGGGCGATGCGTTCACCGCAGATCGACGCGATCCGCCGGCCCGCCGCAGTCGAGCCCGTGAACGTGATCTTGTCGACCCGGGGATCGCGCACCAGCAGCTCGGACACCTCACGGTCGGCGGTCACCACGTTGAGCACCCCGTCCGGAAGTCCGATCGCCCGGGCGACCTCGGCCAGCACGTAGCCCGCACCAGGAGCTTCCGGGGAGCACTTGAGAATGACGGTGCACCCGGCGATCAGCGCGGGCGCGACCTTGTAGGTGATCATGGCGAGCGGAGCGTTCCAAGGGATGATGGCCCCGACGACTCCGACGGGTTCCCGCACGATCAATCCGAACTCTCCCGCCTCCGGCGTCGCCTCCTCCTCGAACGGGAACGTGTCCGCCAGACCGGCGTAGAAGTCGAATGCACTCGCCCAGGTGGCCGCCATCGGCTCGGCGAACGCGTGCAGGACACCGGACTCCCGTGGCCAGATCTGCCCGACGTCGCCGGCCCGCTCCTGGAGCCCGGCCCCCAGCGCCCGCAGGTACCCCGCACGCTCGGCGTGGCTCATGCGGGGCCAGGGACCCTCGTCGAACGCCTCCCGGGCGGCGCCCACGGCACGCGCCATGTCGGCCTCCTGCGCTTCCGCCACACGGAAGTACACCTCCTCGGTCCCCGAGTCGATGACGTCGATCGTGGCTTCGGACGATGGAGTCACCCACTCGCCCCCGATGAAGAATCGGTCCGCATGACCGATCGGTGCGACATTCTGGTTCGTGAGCGTCATCGCTGATCTCCCGCCTGAGGTTCCTGTGGTGATGTCCGCCATGGACCTTGTGAGCATGGCACGGCATGTTCTTGCTGACAATCGCCCCTACGAGGAGCGGCCTCCAATGGCAAGGCGTGCTCGAAGGATCGAAGGTCGACAGGGCGGCTCTGATCGCCGGGCCATCGGCGGCTTTGCGTCGAAGCTCTCTCGCCGAGAGCAGCCAGCCGCTGCGGCCCGCAGGTTCGGCGGACGCCTTCCGCCATGAGGGCAGTTCTCCGCATTCCTTTCCGTTCGCCATCACCGTCTGCGAGGCGCGTCTGCCAGGTTGACTGTCCCTCGTCACCGCTGCCCATCCCACTGGCAACCCGGGGTGACTGACCTCCGCCGGAACGCAGGGACCCGGCGCCGCACCCGTGTCCGGGCACCGGTGCGCCGGGTCCCCGTATGGGCGGCCGTGCGCACCCTCGGGGAGCGGAAGTTGAGCCTCCCGATCGGTCATCCGGCGGCCCGTCAGTTCCGCCCGACGTCTCCGGTCGCCTCGACCGGGAATGCCCGTGTCCCAGCCGACAGTGAGGCAACTGAGCGGCTAGCCTCGGCTCGGAGACACCAGTCGGCCCAGCAGGTCACCAGACGCTGCGGCAAGGGGGACCGGATGAGTCGTTGGAGCGCAGTCGTCGGCGGTTCGATCGTCCTGGGGCTGGTACCCGCCGTGAGTCAGCCGGTTGGCGCATCGCCGGTGTCCCACGACCCCGAACGGAGTTCCGGCTACGAGCTCCAGGTCTCCAATGCCGTGTACGGATTCAATGCGCCGGCGGTGAACTCACTGCCGGACAATCCCACAGGTGGATCGCAGAAGTGCTTCACCCCGACGTGGGGACCGTGCACGAGCATCGGCATCGCATCGACGGGCGACTACGTCAGTCCGGGCTACTGGGTCGGTTCCACCACCAGCGTCACCGGCGCCAACGGCCGGACCGCCTACGGGGCGGAGGTCACCGGGTTCGGCAACACCGGAACCTGCAATCAGGTGTCGACCGTCCTCTCGAACGATCCCGTGGTGGGCGTCGCCTCGGCACAGTTCGGCGCCCTGGTGACCGCCGCTGACGGCGGCGTGTTCGCGTTCTGCGGCGCGCCGTTCTACGGCTCCATGGGAGGCAAGCCCCTGGACAGGCCCGTCGTCGGGATCGCCGCCACTCCCGACGGAAAGGGCTACTGGCTGGTGGCCTCCGACGGCGGGGTCTTCAGTTTCGGGGATGCGCCCTTCTTCGGCTCCATGGGAGGCAAGGCGCTGAACCAGCCCGTCGTCGGGATCGCGTCCACTCCCGACGGCGAGGGCTACTGGCTTGTGGCCTCCGACGGTGGGGTCTTCAGTTTCGGGGACGCGACGTTCCAGGGCTCGATGGCGGGATCCCATCTGAACGCGCCGATGGTGGCGATCGCCGCCAATCCTGACGGCACCGGCTACTGGACCGCCGCCGCGGACGGAGGAGTGTTCTCCTTCGGCGATGCGCCGTTCCGGGGTGCGGCCACCGGAAGCGGTGTGCTGCAGGGCATTGCCGCAAGCGGCTGACAGCTGCCCCGGTCCGGGAGGGGGACCCTCGATCAGGAGGTCGTCGACGTCGTGGACGTCGATGCGCCAGGTGCCGGAATCGTCGCCCCAGGTGAACCGCTGACGGACGGGACCGGGGAACGAACGGGGCTCAGCGTGGCGGGGAGGTGTCCGCTCCGGCCTGGGACCACGGCAGTGACGGCGAGAGGTCGGCAACCCGGGAACGGCCCGGGCGCATATCCGCTCCAAGAAGGCACGTTGACGGACGAGATCCCCCCCGGTGGTGTGACGAGAAACGTGGGGTAGGAGGGGCAGGAGGTCGCCGATCCGGTGGGGTGGCTCTCGCCGTCGATGGCAGCCGATGCGGTCTGTCCCGGCCGCAGGGTCACGGTCGGGGGCGCGGTCGCCCCGGTAGTGCCACCACCGACGCCGCTGGACGTCGGCTGGGCGGTCGCTGCCGGATGGCCCTCGGCGTCGAGGGCCACGACTGAGGGATAGCCCACCAGGGTGCACGCCGCTTTGCCCACGTTCCGGAAGCCGATCACCTCCTCGGTCTGGCCCATGCCAATTCCACCCGCCACGGGAGCGACCTGCAATTGTGCGGTCTGGCAGCGTGATGCGGCCGTGCCTGGAGCGCCCGGATGGGTCGCGAACGGTGGCGACAGGGATCCCGGCGACCGGTGGCCGACCAGGACCACTACCCCGACCGTCACTCCGGCGACGACCATCGTGGCAATTCCGGTTCGGGCAACCAGGCGCCATCGGTGCCGCCGCCTCGCCTCCCTGATGATCAACTCCTCGACTCGCTTGGCCGGATCAGCCACCTCGGAATGATCAGTCCCGGTCCGCCGGGGCGATGCCACTACCATGGCAAGATACTACTACACCTAGTATCATGCGTCGATGGGCAGCGACGCTGACGGTGCGGTCCCCGTGTACGCGCAGGTGGCGGCCGAGTTGCGGCGTGAGATCGCCGAGGGAGTGGTGAAGCCTGGGGAACGGCTTCCCCCGGCCCGTGACCTCGCGGCGGTCATGCGCGTCAATCACAACACGATGTTCAGAGCACTCCGGCTCCTGCGTGACGAGGGGATCTTGGAGTTCCAACGCGGGCGTGGCATCACCGTCAGCGGCAGCGCCCCCGGACTCAGCGACGTGGTAGCGCGCTGTCGGGACCTGCTCGGTTATTCCAACCGTCTCGGCTACCGAAAAGAGGAGATCGTCCGGATCATCGAGTCCCTTACGTGAGCCGACCGGTCGCCGGCTCGGGACGCACGGTCACGGGCGGCACCTGGCCCGCGCCACCTGCCATCACCGGCACCTCGACACCTGGACGCGCTCGTCGCACCATCGGAGCTGAGGTCCGGCCCACGGCCTCATCGACCTGATGCGCAACTGACGCGGCGGATCCGCAGGGTGGCACCGAGGAGCAGCGGACGGCGATCGGAGAGTGCAGTGCCAACGAACAAGCAGATCATCCAGGGTGCCTACCAGGCCTTCACCACCGGAAACGTGCCGAAGGTGCTGGCGCCGATGCACGACAAGATCGAGTGGACCGAGGCGGAGGGCTTCCCGCTCCACGGCACCTACGTGGGACCGCAGGCGGTCGTCGACGAGGTGTTCCTGCGGCTCGGCGAGATCGGCGACGAGTCCACGGTCACCCCGACGCGGTTCGTGGCTGAGGACGACACCGTGGTCGCGCTCGGCACCTACTCGTGGAAGCACGGCTCGACGGGCCAGCCGGCGGTGGTGCAGATGGCGCACGTCTGGACGTTTCGTGACGACAGGATCATCTCGATGCCACAGCACGTCGACACGCCTAAGGTCCAGGAACTGTCCGCCTGAGCGGACCGACATCAGCCATTCATCGAGTGACGGCGATGCGAGATGAACTTCACGTCGGGCGGGTCACACAGGTTCCGGTGCTTCACTCCGGCCGATACCCCCAGGGTCTGGAACGCCCTCACGGACGGTGACCAGACACGCCGCTACCTCCACGGGCTCAGCGTCGAGTCGTCCTGGTGCACAGGCGCGCCCATCCGGTTCCTGGCCTTACCAGAGGTGGATGCCCGGTTCCTGCTGGTGGGCACCGTCCTCTGCGGCCAGCCCGGCCACCTGCTGTCCTATCTCCTCACGTCCGGACAGGACGACCCCGCCACGTACCTGACCTGGCAGTTGGCCTCGTGCCCGGGAGGATCCACGGTGTGTCTCCAGGTCGACCGCGCCGAATGCGCGGACGACGAAGAGGAGGCCGAGCACACCTGGCTGCCCGTCCTGGCATCGATGCAGGCGCTGCTCGCCCCGGACGGGTCGTCACGCCCCTGAGGAGGCGCACCCGACGGTGGGGTCGATCCAGCGCGCTTCCCTCCCGTCCGGGACCGGGCCGCACGCCGGACGTTGCGCGCGTTGTGATGGCCCGAAGGCCGGGATGCCGGGGGCGACCGGGCGCCGGCGACGCGCCGAGCGCACCGTCCGGTCACCGGTCCCGCAGCGACACCCCGTCAGCATCTGACCGACCGGGAGTGGCCCCCGAGGACTCCGGGGGCCACTCCGCGCCCTGGTCGGTCACAGGATGGTGTGATTCAGGCCTTCACGTTCCCCAGGAGCGCGTAGGCGGAGATGATTCCTGTGCTGTTGGAGTACTCGCAGGCCTTCAGCTGGTACAGACCGCCGATCATGAGCGTGGCGTTACCACCGACGACCTTGCCGGTCTCCTTCAGGATGCCGACGGCCGTCAGACCCGAGACGATGGGACAGGCGCTCGACGGCGGGGCCGTGGTCGTGGAGTAGAGCACCTTCGACGTCTTCGTCGTGACCCACGTGATCTTCAGCTTGGTCGGATTGATGGGGACGGTTGTCCCGGTGGCCCCCGTCAAACCGAAGGCGGTTCCCGCACACCCGCTGAAGCTCCAGGCTCCCGGAACTCCGGCGAGGCCCGAGCAGGTCACCGTAAGCGGACTGGCCCCGGCGATGCCACCGGGCACCGCACCCGCGGCCAGTGCCGCCGAACCCACCACCACGGCACCGGACAGGATGAATCGCATCGACAATTTACGTAGCATGTTTCCCCCTTGGAACCGGCAGGTGAAACCATCCGGCTTCATTTGCTACCCGCCGGGAGACGACAGTAGCCCTATCGACTAGGGATTGCTCGAGCCCAAATGGCGGAGCGGCATTCGCCTCTGTCACGGGACGAGTTTCCTGTCCCCACCTGCGGTGACAGCTCAAATGGCACGGATTGCAGACCGTTCGATCAACCCATGTGAAACGGAGCACATGACCGGTAAGCCGGGCTCGGGAGCGACCTCCGGTGGGGAGAATCACCGGGCCGTCACCACGGCCGAGCCCCCGGGGCTACCAGAGGGCGTTCCAGTCGTCCGGCTCGAGGAACCCGGTCGGGCCCGCATCAGGGCGCGTCACCCGGATCGCATCGACGTCGATCCACGTCGGCTCGTCGAATCCGGATCTCCTCCAGTGCCGGACCGGGTGCGACTTCCAGTCCCGGCTCTTCACCCCGCCCGCCGAGTACCCCGCCCGGACCAGGAGGTGCGTGGGCGAGCCGGCCAGGACCACGCAGGGTCGCACCTTTCCGTCGAGGCCGGAGTGGTCGGCGTCGGCGGCGTCGAACGGCACCCAGGCCAGCACCACTCCCGTGGCCCACGGGTCGTCGCGGTCGTACGCCTCCTCCTCGAGAGGCGTCAGGACGGCACGCCGGTGACCCAGCGACGGCAGCACGGGTGCCGGTGCCGCGTCGCCGTCCGGGGCGACGGAGGGACGGTCGGACGCCGCCGCCCGCTCCTTCTTCCGGGCCGATCGGACCTGCTCCGCGGCCCGGGCCGCCGCCTCGGCCTTCCGGCGCCGCTCCTCCGCGTCGCGTTGCTTCTTCGCCCGACGGGCCTCACGCTGCTCCTCGGACGCAGCCGACGGGGCGCTCGGTGGGGGGGCGCTGTCCGTGGGCACCGCACGCTCGAAGGCGCGCCACCCGGTGAGCCCGAACCGCTCCTCGGTGTCGAGGAGCGAGAAGCACAGGTCGGACGCGGCCATGTCGCCGTCGGCCACCGAGGCCAGCATGACGGCCACGGTCACGTCGTCGAAGTCACCGGCCACGCTGTCGAGGGCCTCGAGGAGCTGGTCCCGGGTGGGGTCCTCGGCGTGGTCCCCGAGAGCCTCGATGACCGCGGCGAGGCACGGCTCGGAGTAGATGGCGGCGGCATAGGGCACCGCCACCCGGTACTGGGCCCGGTCCAGCACCGACCGGGGGTCGCGGTGTTTGCGCAAGGCGGCCAACGCATTGGCGGTCGGCTTGGAGATCGGGAACCGGGGGTCGGAGACGACCTGGAGGGATTCCTTGAACGAGCGGGCGTCGATCCGGGCCAACGCGGCCAGGAGCATCGCCTCTCGTGCGCTGTCGGTGATGGGGCCTTCCATACTGCGGGTCCTCCCGGGTCCGGTCCGCCCCGGACGGGACGGCACCACGGTCGGTCATCTTCCCACCTGCCGGGGACCCCGCCGACCGGCGCCCCCCGTCCGGCCCCGGCCCGCGTCGACCGTCCGCCGACGACCACTCCCTCGGGTCCCGGCCGACCACGTGACCAGGAAGAAGGTTGCAGCACGGTGGCGGCACGGGGGCATGCGGATGAAATGTCGCTCCCGGGGTGTTGAATGGCATGTACACCAGAGCGGTGGCGTGGACCAGACCATGAAAGGCAGATCACCATGGACCAGGAGCATGCAGCCGAGACGGCCGAGCAGACCGCCTCGACGGCCCCCGCGACCCCGGGCGACGCACTGCGCGCGCTCCCGTCGGAGGCCGCTGACCGCGGCACCCGATTCGTGTCCGCGCAGGCGATGCAGGCCCGACTCTTCTCGGTGTACGACGCCGCCGCAGCCGCCGAGGACGCCCTCGCACTCGTGCAGGACCAGCTGACCCTCACCCTCAACCGCAGCTACTACGAGGCGGACGAGATCGAGCAGATGGCCCAGCAGCTCGACGCACTGCTCGCCCTCGACACCGTCGACCGTTCCGAGGGGGAGCTCGTCTCCGACGAGTGACCTGCGGCCCGGACGACCTGGGCCGCTAGCCGATCATCTCCTTGACCCGGGCGATGATTTCGACCTGGGTCTGGTTGCCCGTGGGCACCGGAAGGACCTGCAGATGGCTGACGCCCGCCGCCTTGAAGGCGGCGATGCGCTCCGCCACGTAGCTCGCGGGCCCACACAGCGACGTCGACTCCAGCAGCTCGTCGGGAACGAGCGCCTCGGCCTCGGCCTTCTTGCCGTCGAGGTAGAGGTCCTGGATCTTCTCGGCCTCCTCCTCGTACCCGTAGCGCTTGACCACGTCGTTGTAGAAGTTCCGGCCCTTGGCCCCCATGCCGCCGACGTACAGCGCCACCATCGGCCGGGCCAGGTCGCGCAGCGCCGTCACGTCGTCCCCCTCGCCGATGGCGACCATGCCACCCACCGTGATCTGGAGCGGATCGAGGGACGGGTCCCGCTTGGCCAGCCCGGCCTCGAGCGACGCGCCCCATACGTCGTGGGCCTTCTCCGGCACGTAGAGCATGGGGATCCAGCCGTCGGCGATCTCGGCGGTCATGGCCACGTTGTTGTGGCCCAGCGAGGCCACCCAGATCGGGATCCGGGGACGCACCGGACGACCGATGATCTTGAGGGCCTTGCCCAGGCCGGTCCCCCGGCCCTCGGGTAGGGGCATGTCGTAGTACTTGCCGTGGTGCTCGAGCGGCGCCTCGCGGGCCCAGACCTGCCGGCAGATGTCGACGATCTCCCTCGTGCGGCCGAGCGGGGCGTCGAAGGGCACCCCGTGCCATCCCTCGATGACCTGCGGTCCGGACGAACCCAGCCCGAGATGGAAGCGACCCTCCGACAGCGAGTCGACGCCGGCGGCTGTCATGGCGATGAGTGTGGGCGTCCGGGTGAAGATGGGCAGGATGGCGGAGCCGATCTCGACCCGCTCGGT
>CAZULR010000036.1:0-2118 GCA_964621235.1 uncultured Acidimicrobiaceae bacterium | reverse complement strand
TGGGCGTCCGGGTGAAGATGGGCAGGATGGCGGAGCCGATCTCGACCCGCTCGGTCAGGGCGGCCAGGTACCCCATCTGGCTCGGGCTGTCGACGCCGTAGGCCTCGGCCACCCAGACCAGGTCGAGTCCGGCCTTCTCCATCTCGGCGACCTGGGCGGCGGCCTTCCGGAAGCCTCCGGCGTAGCTGAGCATCGTGCTGATCTTCATCGCGGTCCCCTGTCGGTCGGGCTACGTGTCGTCTGGGGAGACACTAGGGGACACCGTCGGCCCCGACGCGCCCGACGGGGCCCCGCCGGTCAGGGCAGCGGTGGTGCGAATCGGATGCTCATGGACTGGCTGGCGGCGGCCAGCAGGTTGCCCGACTCCGACCACAGGAAGGCCGTCCCCTGGCCGAAGCCACCGGCCAGGGCCTGGATGCGGATGTCGCAGAGCACCCACTCGGTCGGCTCGAGCCGCACCATCCGCAGGGTGTTGTCGAGGCTGCGGGACATGGTCCGTCGTCCGAGCGGCTGGGACACGCCGCCCGTGACGTAGTCGCCGAGGATGGCCAGGGTGGCGGCCGACGGCTCGAGGTGGCCGGGCACCCGGGCCCACAGCGCGCTCGTCGGCTCCCCCGGTGCGCCCGATCCGGAGCTGATCTCCTCGAAGCTCCGACCCTTGGCCAGGCGGACATCGATCTGGTCGAAGATCGAGGTGGTGAAGAACGACGGCAGTCGCCGCGGCGGGCACTCATCGGGTGGCGGCACCACGGGCGGTCGCTCCCACACGCCCTCGGCGCCCAGGGCCACCGGCTCGCCGAGCGCGGCGTTGACGGTCAGGACTTCGGTGTCACCGGTGCGGGCCACCACCCGGCCCTGGGTCACCCGGCTGCCCACCGCGGCCAGCGTGACCGTCAGGTCGAGGATCGAGTCCGTCGGTGCGAACGAGAGGTACTGACAGGTCGACCACACCGTCGGCCGTCCCGACGCAGCCTCCAGGGCGACCAGCGCCGCCCCGAGCCCGCACCCCCCGAACAGGAAGTTGCCGGGCGTCGTGAGCTCCGGGACGACGTGGAGGCGCCAGTGCAGTGGGTCCTCCCGCTCCTCCATGCCGAGGAAGTGCCGGGCGTCGGTCATGGCCGCGCCCCCGTGGCCGGGCCGATCAACTCCGCGGCACCTGGGCCCAGGGCAGCTCCTTGTCCACCCGGACGTCGCCGGGCAGGCCGAGGATCCGCTCGCCCAGGATGTTGCGCTGGATCTCGGAGGTCCCGCCCTCGATGGAGTTGGCCCGCGACCGCAGGAAGAACTTCCGTGACGTCCCCGCCGGTCCCACCAGTCCGAGGACCTCGGACCGCCGCATCGTGTAGTCGTAGCCGACCATGGCATCCGCGCCCAGCAGGTCGACGCACAGCTCGAACACCCTCTTGTTCACCTCGGCGAACATCAGTTTGGCGATCGAGCCCTCGGGGCCGGGATTGCCGGCCTTGCGGTTCTGCGACGCCCGCATGTTGGTGAGGCGCAGGACCTCCATCTCCACCCACAGCTGCAGGAGCCGGTCCCGCTCCACCGCCGTGCGCCGGGCGCCATCGGCCTGGAAGATCCGGACCGCCTCGGCGATCGAACCCGATCCGCGCGGCGGAGCGCCGCCCCCGCCACCGATGGTGGTCCGCTCGTTCGACAGGGTCGTCATCGCCACCCGCCAGCCCTCGCCCACGTCGCCGATCCGATCGGCGTCGGGCACCCGGACCTCGGTGAGGTAGACCTCGTTGAACTCGGCCTCGCCCGTCATCTGGCGGAGGGGTCGGACCTCGACCCCGGGCGCGTGCATGTCCAGTGCGAAGTAGGTCATCCCCTTGTGCTTGGGGGCCTCGGGGTCCGTGCGGGCCACCAGCATCCCCCGGTCGGCGATGTGGGCCAGCGTGTTCCAGACCTTCTGGCCGGTGATGACCCACTCGTCGCCGTCCCGGACGGCGCGCGTGGCGAGGCTGGCGAGGTCCGAGCCCGACCCCGGCTCGCTGAAGAGCTGGCACCACGACTCCTCGCCCGTGAAGGTGCGACGCAGGATCCTCGTGCGGAGCTCGTCGGAGCCGTGGGTCACCACCGTGGGGCCGGCCATGGTGAGCCCGAAGAACTCCCGGG
>CAZULR010000035.1:0-14827 GCA_964621235.1 uncultured Acidimicrobiaceae bacterium | reverse complement strand
CCAAGGCGGCCGGCGAGGAGACCGACGAGGAAGAGGAGGAGGAGCCCGACGACGAAGACGTCGAGGCGAGCCTCGACACCATCCTGAAGGAGCGGCTCGTCGTCGAGGAGGTCGAGGATGACGAGGAGACGCCCGAGCCCGAGGACCGCAGCGGCGACGGCGTCGAACGCGTCCTGCCCAAGCAGCCGGGCGAGTTCGTGTGCCGGTCCTGCTTCCTCGTGAAGCACGGCAACCAGCTGGCGGACAAGAAAAAGATGCTCTGCCGCGACTGCGTCTGAGTGCAACCGATGACGGCCGACACCACAGACGGGCAGCGCGACGAGCAGGCCGAGGAACACTCGCTCAGCGACCGCCTGCTCGACCTGTTCGTGTTCCTGCCGACCGGCGTGGTCGTGACCGTCGCCGAGGAGCTGCCGCGATTGGCCGAGCGGGGGCGCGAGCGCCTCGGCGTCCACGTCAACTCGGCACGGGCCGTCGGGGAGTTCGCGGTGACCGCCGGGGGCCAGGAGCTGAAGAGGCGCTCCGCGGCCCGAAGTCGACCGGGCGCTGACCGCACCGGGACGGGAGCCGGCGAAGGCCGGGACCGACCCGCGTCGGACGCGGCACGGACCGCCCGGAGGAGCACGACCCGCCTCCGCACCATCCCGTACCCCGAGGACGGCCGGCCGGCGGCGACGCCCACAGCCGCGCCGTCGACGACCACGTACCCGCCCGCAGCTGCCGCCCCGGTCGCACCCACCGCCCCGGCAGGAGGTGCGGCGCCCGCGCCCACCGCCCCGACCACCGCCCCGACCGCGGTCCGACCGCCGGTCGACGCGCACGTCCCGGACGTGGCCAGCCTCGCCATCCCCGGGTTCGACATGTTGTCCGCCTCCCAGGTGGTCCAGCGCCTGGACGGGCTGAGTCGGTCTGAGCTGGTGGCCGTCCGGGCCTACGAGACGTCGACCCGCGGGCGGCGCACCATCCTCAGCCGGGTCGACCAGCTGCTGGACGAGCGGTCCTGAGCCGGTCGTAGGCGACGGGCGCACCGGGGTCCCGATGGAACTGGTCCGCACGGCCACGGCTGATGACCTCGATCGCCTCGTGGAACTAGTGGCGGAGTTCGCCGACGCCCAGGCGGACCGTCGCGGCGTCGAACAGGCCCGCGCCGACGACGGCGGTGGCCGGCCCCCGGCCGCGACGGCCGACGCGGTCGCCCCGTACCTGACCGACCCCTCCCGGACCGCGCTCGTGGGTGCACTGGATGGTTGGGTGGCCGGTGCGGCCCTCTGCCGGGCGGTGGCCGTCGGCCCGGAACGGCGTGGCGTCCTCGACCTCTGCTTCGTGGAGGACGGCGCACGTGAGGTCGGCCTCGGGCACCTGCTGGTGGAACGGGCCATCGACTGGTTCCGGGACCGGGGCTGCACCGGCGTCGACGGCACCGCCTACCCGGGGGACCGGGCCGCCAAGAACTTCTTCGAGTCCGCCGGCTTCAAGGCGCGGCTGCTGGTGATGCACCGCCCGCTCGACTGAGCGATCTCCGGCGACCGTCCCCTTCGGTGGGGGACGCACCACTCCCGTCGTGCGGGTCACGAACCGCCGTGGCCTGCCTCCGTCAGCTGGCGCGCCGACCGGCCGGGCGGGCCGGGCGGGCCGGAACCGGACGCCGTGGTCCGGGAGGCGGGGGGATCGGGATCCCGAGGAGCTTGGCCAGCTCCGGCACCAGACCCGCTGCCTTGCGGGCCTCGGTCAGCAGCGCCTCGTCGGCGCCGTCGGGCAGACCGGCGGGCTTGACGTTGCGCCGCACGGGGCACTCGACAACCGTCTCCAACAGTGCCTGCCAGTCGGCCGGCGCCGTGTCCTTGGCCATCGCCTGCCCGGCGGCGTCGGCCAGGCGGACGGCCAGCTCGGCGGAGAGTCGGGCGGAGGGCTCGGGTGCGCGGACCGAGGCCCGCACGGCGTCGAGGACCCGACCCTCGTCGAGCGACGTCGTGATCCGCTCCACCCAGCGCTCGCGGAGTGCGGTGACCCGCTCGTTCAGACTGGTCCGCAGTGAGGTCAGCATCTCGCCGCCCTCCTGGTCGAGGGTGACGGTGGAAGCGGACGCGACGATCGACCGCAGCTCGCGCAACGGCGTGTCCTTGCCGGTGTTGCGGGCGACGGAGGCGCGATCTTTCCAGGTCGCCAGCCCGATGATCGGGCGCAGCTCCTCGGCCATGGCCATCAGGGGGGCCTCGGTGACCTCGGGCCGGCCCTCGGCCCGGGCCCGGGCGTTCTGTTCCTGGATGGCCTGGCGGACCGACGGGACGCCGCCCTTGATGAGCTGCTCGGCCACGGGCAGCTGCTCGGGGCGGAGATCGGCGAGCGCGGCGTTGCGGTAGACGGTCGAGGTCTGGGGGCGGCGGTCACCGCGCTCACCGCGCTCACGCCCACTTTCGCGCCCGCCGGGACGTGCGGGTCCCGAACGACGGGGAGCGCCTGCGCCCGCGCCCTCGCGTCCGCGGCCGTCCTTCGGGGGTCCGCCGGTACCGCCACCGGCACCCTCGCGTCCGCGTCCCTCACCACGGGGGCCCCGGTTGGAGGGCCGGCGCGATCCGTCGCGGTCGCCGTCGTCGTCCCGGCGGCGCTTGCCCTTGCCGGCCAGCACGACGTTGACGTCCGGGCCCTTCTGCGGCGTACCGATCACCTCGATGCGATCGACCGGCTTGGGCGCGGCCTTTCCCTTCGGGGCAAGCAGGGCGGTCACCGTGGTGCCGTCCAGGGTGGTCTCCACCTCGGCCCGCAACACGGTGCCCACGGTGGTGCCGGCGGGGACGAGCCCCGCGTCGACGGTGCCACGGGGCAACTTGGCCCCCGCGGCCCGCCACGTCCACGTGGTCTCGTCCGACTGACTGGTGAGTTCGACTTCGATGCGATGGCCCATACCGGGCGACAGGCTACTGCCGAAGCCACCCCTATACGAACGGTGGCCGGTTTGCCCCGATGACCTAGGTGTGCCTGCCCCGTCGGCGCACGACTCCCCCTACGCTCGCAGAAGGCACGGAACAGGAGGTGTTGCCGGTGGATGTCGATGCGAACGGAGGGGTGGCGGCCATCGCCGGCGTCCCGCCGGCCGACCGGGCATGGGTCGAACGGCTGTCGGCCGTCCGTCCCGAGCCGGACCCCGAAGGGGTCGCCCCCACGGCCGACGACCTCGACCTCATCCTGTCGACGGCGACCACGGTGCCCGACCACGGGGACCTGCGCCCCTGGCGATTCGCCGTGAGCTCGGGTGCGGGCCGTGCCCGGTTCGCCGAGGCACTGGTCGCCGGCCTCCATGAGCTGCGCGGCACGGACCTGCCCGACGTCGTGGTGGCCAAGATGCGCGCCAAGGCCTACGCCGCGCCGTGTGCCGTGCTGCTGGTTGCGTCACCGGATCCGACCAGCAACGTCGAGGTGTGGGAACAGGTCGTGTCGGCCTCGTGCACGGGCTACTCGGTCGTCCTGGCCGCTACCGGCCTCGGCTACGGCGCCGTGTGGAAGAGCGCCGCAGTGCTCGGCACGGAGCCGGTCCGGCGTCTGGTCGGGCTGACGGGCGACGAGTCACTGCTCGGGTGGGTCAACGTGGGCACGCCGGCGCCGCTCGGACGGAAGAAGCGGGGCGCCGACCACGCCGAGCCGCTGGCCGGGCGCGTGGTCACCCTCGACGCCTGAGGCTCACCAGCCGAAGCGGGCGAGCGGCGGCCCGATGCCCGCGTCGTCGGCGCAGGTCCCGCACAGGTCCATGCGCCGGGCCCCGGGCCGGTCCGAGGCGGCGACGCGTCGCCAGCCGTAGCGGCGGGCTTCCTCGAGGCAGGCCGACTCGGACCACCGGGGCGACGTCCGCGCGCCGCACTTGCCGCACGTGCGGTAGTACACGCCGTCGTCGTCGTAGCGGTCCTCGAAGGAGAGGTCGTCCGGGTCGTAGTCCATGGCGGTCACTCCTCTGGGAGGATACCGGCCGGGCGCACGGGTGCCGACGCCGGGCCCGGGCCGCGCACCTTCCGGCGTCGGTCCCACCGCGGGCGGCCACCTCCACGCCACCACCGTCGAGCGCCTACCCTGGCCGCGGGTGCCTACAAGGGTGGGCACGACGACCGAGGAGGACCGCCGATGTCCGATGTGAACGACTTCAATGCGCAGATCATCGCCGAGTTCCGGGCCAACGACGGCGTGGTTGGCGGGCCCTTTGAGGGCGCGACGGTGCTGTTGCTGCACACGACGGGAGCGAAGTCCGGGGCCGAGCGGGTGAATCCGGTCGTGGCCCGGCGAGACGGGGACGACCTCTTCGTCTTCGCCTCGAAGGCCGGTGCACCCACCAACCCCGACTGGTTCCACAACCTGGTCGCCAACCCGTCGGTGACGGCCGAGCTGGGCACGGACACGTTCACCGCCACTGCGGAGGTGCTCGAAGGGGCCGAGCGGGACCGCGTCTATGCCGCACAGGCGGCGGACTACGCCAATTTCGCCGAGTACCAGACCTTGACGGACCGGGTGATCCCCGTGGTCCGCCTGGTGCGCGCCTGACCATCCACCTTCCGTCGGTCACCCACCCACCGCGCCGGGTCACCCACTCGGCCGGCCAGCGTGCCTACGTTCGCGGGCATGGCCGAGAACGTAGGCGAAGACAATGGGACCACCCGGTGCGGCTGGTGCTACCGACCACTGAGCCGCCGCCCGGGCGCGGGCCGGCCGCGACGGTTCTGCAGCCGGTCGCACCGCCAGCGGGCCTACGAGGCCCGACGGCGTGCCGACGAGCTCCACGTACCCGTGGACCAGTGCGTCGTGTCGCAGGCCGACCTCGGCCGGCTGCACGACCGGCTCTACCGGTTGGAGGCGGCCGTCGAGGACGTCCGGGCGGACCTGGAGGGGGCGCCCTCGCCGGCCGACTACCGGCGGGCCGTCGCGCACCTGCTCGATGCGTCGGGGGACCTGGTCGGCACCGTGGTGGAGCCGGTGCGGGCCTGACCCCCCGCTAGCGCGGGGCGGGCCCGATGGCCCCGGCCACGCGGTGCCCGGAGCGGACGGCGCTCTCCATGTAGCCGGCCAGTGCCTCGGTGTGCTCTCCGGCGAACCACAGCGGGCCACCGGTGCGCCGGAGGACGGGCCAGAAGGGAGCGAGCTGCCCCGGGCCGTACACGGCGTAGCCACCGCCCGTCCAGCGCTCGTTGGCCCAGGCCATCGTCGTGGCCACGCCGGTGCGCAGCTGGTCCCCCTCCGGGTACACGGTGGCGAGCTGCGGCTGGAGGGAGGCGATGCGTGCCCGGTCGGACAGGGCGGCGCCGGCTGCGGCGGCATCGCCGGTCACGAACTGGGTGAGCACCCCCGGCCGTCCCGCGCCGCCCGGCATCGAGTCGGTGGAGTCCCAGGCGATGCCGAAGGGAAGGTCGGTGATGGTGAACCCCGAGAGGCGCTCGGTCACCCAGAAGCGGCGGTGGTACTCGGTCGACACCTTCAGGGCGTGCCCGAGGTCGAGCTGGTCGATGACCGCCGCCTGGTCGGCCGGCAGGGGAGGGTCGAAGCTGATGCCGCGCAGCGCCGGCGGGGGAGCGGCCAGCACCAGGTGGGCGGCGTCCTCGGTCGTGGTCACGCCCGACGCGCCGGTCGTGTGGACGCGCACCCCCCAGGGGTGACGGTCGACACGGGTCACGGGGGCCCCGAGTCGGACGGCGGCGCCGAGGTCCTTCGCCATGGCGAGGGGCAGTGCGCTGTTGCCGGCGGCGATGCGCATCGTCTCCACCCCGGACTCCGGGAGGGAGGCGTCGACCACGGCCTGCTGGAGGGCGAAGAGCAGGGACACCTCGTGGAGCTGGGCGTTGAAGTTCCCCCGGTAGTCCGACTGGACCAGGAGCGAGGCACCGGGGTCGAGATGCTGGGTGTCGGCGTAGTCCTGGAGGGTCATGGCGTCCCACCGCTCGGCGTCGGGGGCCAGCTCCGGGTGCTCCGGATCGAGGTCGCCGGCCAGCTGGTTCAGGCCGTCACTGAAGGTGACGTACCCGGCGAGCATCGCCGGGTCGGCGGCCGACCGCGTCGCCAGCACGGACCGGCTGCCGTCGAGCCAGACGGCGGCCCGCTCGAGCTTGTCGGCCGGGCGGTGGGCAAGGGCCAGCCCGTAGTGGTGGGCGAGCGCCTGGATCTGGACGTGATTGTCGTCGATGGACTCGCCCCCGGCCTCGACGTGGAGTCCGGCCGGGTAGGGGTCGTACACGGTGTGGACTCGTCCCCCCACGCGGTCCCGGGCCTCGAGCACCACGACATCCCATCCGTGGGCCCGGAGGGTGAGAGCCGCCGTCAGGCCGGACAGGCCGGCGCCGACCACCACCACCTTGGCCGCGGTGGCCACGGCCGGCCGGGGTGTCGTGCTGCAGGCGGCGATCAGCGCGCCGGCCGCGGCGGTCCCGGTGGCCCCGAGGAACTGGCGACGCGACAATCGGTCCGGGGCCACAGCGGCGAGCGTACAGCGGTCGGCCGGGCGGTTCCGGGTGACGGCGCCGGCGCGCGGTGGCAGACTGCCGTCCCACGAACGGAGAGGCTGACGATGAGCGCCGATGACCAGTTGTTCGACCGTGTGGGTGAGGCGCTGGCCGCCCGTGGCGGCTGGCACTACGAGCCGTCCTCTTCGCCCAGTGGTCCGCCGTCGTGGTGCCTGGACCCCGGTGGCGAGATCGTCGTGGCGGTCAGTGTGATCGATGGCGGAGTGGTCGCCTATCTGCCCGCCGACGACCGTGAGGTGGCCTTCGCCGGACCCGACGGGCTGCTGGCGTGGCTGGACGAGCAGGAAGGTGTCACCCGCCCCACCTGAGGAGCCAGTCGCCCCGGCGACGTTGCCGGGACGGACGTAGGGTCTGCGGTGCCCGGCACGGTGCCCGGCGGCGGACTTCGGGAGGACACGTGGAACTCGGCGCCGGAAAGATCGCGGTGGTGACCGGTGCGGCGAGCGGCATCGGGCTGGCCCTGGCCGAGCGCTTCGCCACAGCCGGCCTGCACGTGGTGCTGGCTGACATCGACGAGGAAGGGCTGGCCGGTGCGGCCGAGGTGATCGGCGCCCACGGGGTGGAGACGCTGGTCGTCCCCACCGATGTGAGCGTCGAATCGTCGGTGCACGCCTTGGCGACCGCCACCGTCGAGCGGTTCGACCGGGTCCACGTGGTATGCAACAACGCGGGGGTGGTCACCCAGGCCGACCCGTGGTTCGGACCGCTGTCGGCCTGGGAGTGGGTGGTGGGCGTCAACCTGTGGGGGGTGATCTACGGCGTCCGTGCCTTCCTGCCCTATCTGATCGCCGAGGGCGAGGGCCACATCGTGAACACGGCGTCCATCGCCGGCCTCCTGCCCGGCCTGACCCCCTCCTACGACGCCACGAAGCACGCGGTGGTGGCCCTCACCGAGGACCTCTTCACGACGCTGGCATCGGTTGGGGTGCCCGTGGGGGTGAGCGTCCTGTGTCCCGGTTGGGTCCAGACCAGCATCATGGATGCCGAGCGGAACTGGCCCGACCACCTCGGCGAGCCACCGCCGTCCGGGTTCGGGGCCGACATCGTGGGGAACCACGTGCGCCGGGCCGTGGCTGAAGGGCTCCCGCCGGCGGCGGTGGCCGACCTGGTGGCCGACGCCATCGACGAACAGCGCTTCTGGGTGTTCCCCCATCCGGACTTCGTGGAGATGGCCGAGCTGCGCTGGCGGACCGTCGCAGAGGGGCAGAACCCGACCGGGCTGCCGGACGTCCCCGGCCTGCCGCCCTCCGCTCAGATCGCCGCCGAGGTGGCGGCGTCACTCGAGGGCCTCACGCCCGAGTAGCGGTCGACGGCGGGGCGGGGCGTGCGTGGACGCGGGCCGGAGCCGCGCGGTGACCGCAGGTGACGGGGCGCGTCAGAACGTATGGCGCGTATGGCTGAAGTCACCCTTCCCGAACGCGAACGCCTTGTCCGGTCGCACCGCGAACACGAGGATGCCCTCACCGTCGTCGCTCCGGAAGCCCTCCGGACCCGGCTCGTAGGTCCAGCGGCCGTCCCACTTGTACGTCCACGCATCGGCGAGCCTCTGCAGCGTGGGCCCGTCGGTGACCCGGGCCGCCCGGCCTTCGACGACGACGTCCATGCCCGTGTCCCACTGGTTGCACCCCGTCAGTAGTACGACGCGGTCATTGTCGCGCAGGTTGACGGCCTTCTGCTCCGCCGGACCGGTGCAGAAGTGCAGGACGTCGTCGAGCCAGACGGCGACGAGGGGCGTCATGTGCGGTCGTCCGTCGGTCCGCACGGTGGCGATCCAGAAGAGCTCCGCCGCGTCGAGCACCCGGCGGGTGTCGTCCCAGCTGGTGGCCGTGGCCCCCGGGTCGCTGAACTGCGGATGCACTGTCGTGGTGGGTTCCGTCATGGATCAGTCCTACGGCGTGAACCGCTCGGGGTCAACCCGTTGTGACCCGAGTCCCGAGACTCCTCCACACGGGGGCCGGGGAGCGGCACGGACGTACGTCGCACCGACCGCGCCCTGGCGTCGTCGGGCGCAATGGCAAGATCGTGAGGTGACCTTGACGGGACCGGCTCTCATGGTGCGTCGTGCGGAGGCGGCTGACCTCCCGGCCGTGCTCGGCGTGCACGCCCACCGTGATTCGGCCGATGCGCCCACGCCGAGGCCGACGGCGGTCGAGGTCGTCACCTGGACGCACATGCTCGGACTGCCGGGACTGACGGTCTACCTGGCCGAGCTGGACGGTGAGCCCGTCGGGACCGCCTCCGCGATGCTGTTCCCCAACGTCACCTACGACTGTCAGCCGACGGCGATCATCGAGGCCGTCGTCGTCGCCCGATCGGTCCGGCGCAGGGGCGTGGCCACCCTCCTTCTGCGGTGCCTTCTGGAGGACATGCGGTCGGCAGGCTGCAACAAGGTCCAACTCCTCTCCCACAAGCGGCATGCGGGCGACGGGGCCCATCGGCTGTACACGTCGCTGGGATTCGAGCCCGAGGCGGAGGGCTTCCGCCTCTACCTCGGGAGCCCTCCGGACGCGATCCGGGAGGCCAGGCGGACGTAGACCCCGGCCCCGGTGGCACCGGGGCCACGCCGGCGATCCCCTGGGTGCATGTCGGGCGGTCGGGCACCATGGCCCGGTCCGGACCATTCCCGCACGATCCGGCGCCGGGCGGGCGCCCCCGCTACCTGGTCAGACCGTCGGCGGTGGTGCCGGCGGCGCGGTCGACGGGCCGGCCCCAGCCGAACCGGGCGGCAACTGGTAGCCGAGGCCGGCAACACGCTGGAGGTAGTCGTCCGGCGAGATCTCCCCTCGTGCGTACCGGAGCCGCAACTCCGTCAAGGCGGGGTCGTGCGTGCTCGCCGGGCTGGACGTCGGCACGGCCGGGCCCGCGTGGGCGGGTCGCGCTCTCCAGAGGCGGATCACCGCCAGGATGGCGAGCACCACGAGGGCTCCGAGGAGAGCCAGAAGGAGGACCCCGAGGACCGGATGATGGGCGTGGTGGCCGTAGCGGAACATTGGGACTCCTCGTACGATCGGGCGACCGCTTCATCAAAGCAGATCACACCCGCACGTTGTCTGCGGCACAGGCGATTCACCGCCGCTCTCCGGAGCGCCCGGAAGGCTAAACGTCAGGTGGAGGTTGAGGTATGCCGAGATTGCAGGTGACTTGGCCGGATTGTCGGCGCCGGAGCGCCGGAATCCCTTCGTGGGGGATGCGGACGCGTCGCTGGCTACCTCGCTCCGAGCCGGTGGTGCGGGAGGTCCCCGCGTGCGGACTGGCGCGTCTTCTCACCGGCGTGAGGTGCGGAACCGAGTCGCGGCGCGGAGTCCCTCGTAGGCCAACCCACCCGGCTGGATCCACCAGCCCCCGTGCCTCCAGTGCCGTTCGGCGGGGACGAGGTGGGCGGCAAGATCGGGACGCAACTGCTGCAGGTAGTGGCTCGCCCGGCGAGCATGCAGCCAGTCGGCGGCAATGGCGATGTGATCGGCCTGTTCGACGTGAGGCAGTGACCGCTCCACGTTCTCGCGGGTGGATCGTGCCGTTGACTCGAGGACCACCGGATTCCCGCGGGCAAGTCGGGCGAGTCGCTCTGCCTCGCCCCGGTGTCCACTGGCCACGAGCAGGCCACCCCCGTGCGCGCCGATCGTCCGCAGAGCGACAGCCATGCGCCACCGTTCGACTGCCGGGAATCGACCGCCATAGCCGGGGACGAGCACGACCACTGTCACCGGAGTGATCGTAGTGAACACATGGAACACCGGGTGGTGGACCACAGTTCGATGAACTTGTCTCTATGAATGATCGTGCCCCGCGAACAGGGAACCAGATTGGCTGTCAGGGAGCGGTGTACGTGCCGAGCGGGATTCTGAGCGCGGTGCAGTCGGTGACGAGCTGATTCTGGGCGACCTGACCCGCAGTCTCGCTGTGCTGATGCAGAGCGTGTAGCCAGTTCCTGGCATCCCGATCAAGGTCCGGGTAGCCCGAGTCCTCCCCGGCCTTGATCGTCTGACCGCTCACTGCGATGGCAACGTCGGACGGCGGTGCGACCACGACGGAACCACAAAGACCTGCGGCTGCAGGTGGAGGACCTGATGAACACGCCGCGAGCCCGACACCGAGCAACGGCACGAGGATCACCAGCCCAAGGCGGAACCGCCATCCTCCGATGTTGTTCACCGGCATATCGTCGCACAGCCGACCCTCGGTGATCTGGGGAACCGGTCGTCGCCGATCGGCCGACGCAGGTCCTCGTCGGTATCGAAATTGACTCCCGGGCAGAGGTAGGCGCCCCCGGCCGCCGTCGCATGGATCCGGATCGCCGGTGGACCGGGGATCGTCTGGCCACTCCCAGTCGTGCTTCGTCCCCGGAGTCGGACTCGGCTGACGGGCGCCGTCGACGTGACACACGGAGGACAGGGGCCCGGAGGCGGCACGGTGTGTTGACCTTTGTGGGTACTCTCGTCCCGTGTCCAACGTGCTCGTCACGGGGATGTCGGGTACGGGCAAGTCCTCGGCGCTCCGACTCCTCGCCGCACGGGGGCACCGGACGGTGGACACCGATACCGACGAGTGGAGCTACTGGGTCACCTTGCCTGACGGCTCATCGGACTGGATCTGGCGGGAGGACAAGATGGGCGACCTGCTCCGGGATCCCGTGGGCGGTGGCCTCTATGTCGCCGGATGCAAGACGAACCAGGGTCGGTTCTACGGAGGATTCGACCATATCGTCCTACTGAGCGCACCAGTCGGGGTGCTCCTGGCGCGGGTCACGGCACGCACGGACAACCCGTACGGATCGTCGAGCGCCGATCGAGAGGCGATTCTTCGTCACGTAGAGGAGGTGGAGCCACGACTCCGTGCTTCCGCGACAATCGAGATCGATGCGACCGCCCCACTCGAGGACGTGGTCCATCAGCTCGAGCTGCTCGGCTGACCCGAGGCCGGGGCGGGCGCCGGCGCTCCGTTCTGTCCAACGACTGCCGCTCCGCTCCCGGCGAACTCGGCGTCCGTAGACCGGGCAATGACCAGATCCCAGCACGCACCGGGTGCGGTGCGGGAAGATCGGGTCATGCTCCACGTCTCTGATCTCCTCGCCCGGGAGGCGATCCGCGATCTGGTGATCCGCTACAACTCCTACGGCGACAGCGGGCACTTCGATCGGATGCTCGGGCTCTTCGCACCGGATGCGACCGTCGAGGTCAACGGCGTGGCCCACCACGGACTCGACGAGATCCGGCGAGTGTTCAGCGGAGTGCCCGATCGCACGTCGAGGTCGGGACACGGCCCCGCCTTCCTCCGCCACTGCACCGCCACACACCAGATCGATCTCGTGGACGAGGCCACGGCGACCGGACGGTGCTACTTCTTCGTGCTTACCGCAGTCGGGCTTGACCATTGGGGCCGGTACCTCGACCAGTACCGCGTCGTCGACGGCGAGTGGCGGTTCGCCCGGCGCCGGGTGCTTACCGACGCGCTCAGTGCGCACTCGATCTTCGCCCTCCCACAGGAGTGATCCGGAGCCGGGTAGGTCGCGTCGGGCGATGTGCCGCTGTGTCGTAGGTGATGGTCCGAAGGGCACGGGGATGGTAGAGGATGAAGGGGCATGTGGCGCGGCAGTCCACGGAGCCTGCGGGGCCTGTCCTCCATGGGCATGCTGTGACCGATGGCCAGTGGACGACCCCCAGCATCGCCGGGGGTCGTCCGGGGCCCGAGAGGGAGCCACACCAGGGTCGTGACCCGGGTGATCTAGCGGCCCTCGACCGGGACCATCGAACCCCAGTCAACCGGTGCCGTCGAAGTCGTCGTGGCGCACCGGAAGGAGCGCCGGCCGACCGGTCCGAACTCTCCGGCGGTGGGGTCTGGTGACCTCCAGCGTCGGGTCGCGCTGCACTCGGTCATGGGGCGTTCCCGGACGCGCCGGGAGGGAGGCCCGAAGGCCTCCCTCCCGGGTGACGGGTGGGAGTGGACTCCCGAACCGTCCCGAGCCCAGCCCTCCGACCGGGCCGGTCCTCTCTGGCGGGTGTCAAGCTGCCGAGCCGAAGAACGGCATTCCCTCGCCCGCAGGGCCGTAGGTGAAGACGCCCCCGTCGGCGGCGATCAGCCAGTAGCCGTCGTAGGAGTTGTCCTCGATGCCGGCCACGACCGGCTGGTTGAGCCGCAGCGAACCGGCCGACCCGAGGAACGGTGCCCCGAAGGAAAACACCCCACCGTCGGCGGCCACCAGTCGGTAGCCGGACCCATCAGATGTCGGCGCGATCCCGACCACCGGGCGGTTGAGGTGCTCGTTCCCGGTCGAGCCGAGGAACGGCGCGTTGTAGGAGAACACCCCTCCGTCGGCGGCCACCAACCAGTAGCCACCGGTCATCCGGTCGACGCCGAGGCCGACGATCGGCTGGTTGAGGTGCTCGTTCCCCGTGGAGCCGTAGAAGGGTGCGTTGTAGGAGAACACCCCTCCATCGGCGGCCACCAGTCGGTAGCCGGAGCCATCGGGAGTGGCAGCCATCGCGACCACCGGTGCATTGAGGTGGAGGGTGCTGGCGGCCCCGAGGAAGGGTGCGTTAAAGGCGAACACCCCGCCGTCGGCGGCGACCAGCCAGTAGCCGCCGGTCTGCCGGTCGACCGCCATGCCGACGATCGGCTGGTTGAGGTGGGCTCCGGTGAGGGAGCCGTAGCAGGTGGCTGCGCCAAAGGCGGCGACGTCACCGGCCCGGTCCACCTGGTAGTAACCGGTGCCGTCGTCGAGGGCGGCACCACCCACCACCGAGCCCGAGGGCAGGTGGGACTGGCAGCTCGACGAGACCGGTCCCGGGGTGGCGGGTCCAGCGCCGGGCAGCGTCTGGAACCAGAGGTAGGCGTTGGTCGGCACCTCGGGGGCACCGGGAACGCCGATGCCGCTGCCGGCGACCGTCTCCAGGGCCTTCACCGAGGCGTAGTCCTTGGCGTGCTCCACGGTGGCGAGACCCTTGGGCGACGTCACCGGGATGACGATGACGTTCCACCACTCGGGCTGGTCGCCGTTGCGGGTGGTCAACAGGTGGTCATGGGACGGAAGCGGCACGTTGTCGAGCGAGGCTGCGTCCGCCACGCCGAGGGTCGGCGCGAGGAGGGACAGGTCGATGGTCGCCGGATGGTCGATGCAGGTGATCACCCCGGGGCACTGCGTGTACGCCACCGGAGGGCTGGCGTAGAGCGGGACCGGGATGTACAGCGGGTCGATCTGCCCGTTCGTCACCGTGGGCGTGGGTGGCGTGGGGTCGGAGACTCCCGGCGGCACCGAGGTCGGGTCTGCGCCGGCCTCACATCCGGTGGCCGAGTGGACCGTCGTCGCCGTGGTGCCGCAGTAGAACGGCTCGGTGTAGAGGGCGTCAACGTCCTGGCCGTCGATCCAGTCGTGGCTGATGCCGATGCCCTGACAGTTCGGGGCCGTGGCGCCGCAGTCGTTGCCGAGGTTGTCGATGGTGGTGCCCGGCTCCACCTGGCTGGCCGGAGGTGCTGCCGGGGCGGTGGCGACTGCCGGTCCCGGGGGAGCGGTGGCCGTCAGGTCGGCGGCCTGGGTGGCCGGCACGGTGCCGGCGAGGACCTGGAAGAACAGGTAGGCGTTGGTGGGGACCGACACGGCCTTGGAGGCGCCGACGGCGGCCTCGATGGCCGACACGCTGGTGAGCGTGGCGAATGTGGCGGGATCGGTCGTGGCCACGACCTGGACGTTCCACCACTCCGGCAGCCCGCCGTTGCGGGTCCCGACCACGTGGTCGTGCGCCGGGATGGGCACATTGTCCAGGCTCTTGGGTGAGGGGCTCCCCGGCAGCGCGCCGGCGATGGCCGACAGGTCGATGGTCGGAGGATGGTCGACACACGTGGCGGTGGCCGTGCACTGGGTGGCCGGTGCGCCGCTGAACAGCGGTACCGGGATGTACAGCGTGTCGCCGTGGGTGGTGTTACCGATCGAGGTCCCGTCGGGCGACGGTGCGGTCGGGTTCGCGGACGACGGACCACTGCCGACCTCGCAGCCCGTGGCGGCGTGGGACGGAACGGCGGTGTCGCAGTAGTAGTTCTCCGAGTAGAGGAGGTCCACGTTGGTGCCGTTGTAGTAGCCGTAGGACTCACCGACCTGCCCACAAGTCGGAGCGTCGTTGCCGCAGTTGTAGCGGAGCGGATCGATGGTCGTGCCGGAGTCACCCACGGGCGTGGCCAAGGACCGCTGAGTGTTCGACGCGGCCGTGGCGGAGGCCGTTGGGCCCGCCCCCGTGAGTCCGCCCGCCAATGTCAGCAGAAGAACCAGGGCGCCGATCAGCAATACCACCACCCTCGGTCGTCGAATACGTGAATGGACAGTCAAGTGGATCACCCTTTCTGAGCGG
>CAZULR010000034.1:0-14905 GCA_964621235.1 uncultured Acidimicrobiaceae bacterium | reverse complement strand
GATGCCGGAGTCGACCCACATGCTGTTGTGGGCCATGTCCGACCGGGCCATCCCCAGGTCCTTCCGATTCATGGAGGGCTTCGGCGTCCACACGTTCCGGATGGTCGACGCCGACGGTCGCTCAACCTACGTGAAGTTCCATTGGAAGCCGGTCCAGGGCTTGCAGTCCGTCGTGTGGAACGAGGCGCTCAAGATCAACGGGGCCGACCCGGACTTCCACCGACGCGATCTGTGGGAAGCCATCTCGTCGGGAGACTTCCCCGAGTGGGAGCTTGGCGTGCAGGCCTTCGACGACGGGTTCGCCGACTCGTTCGAGTTCGACGTCCTCGACCCCACCAAACTGATCCCTGAGGAGATGGTGCCCGTCCGCCGCATCGGCAGGATGGTGCTCGACCGCGTGGTCGACAACTTCTTCGCCGAGACGGAGCAGGTCGCCTTCTGCACGCAGAACGTGGTGCCCGGCATCGACTTCACCGATGACCCGCTACTGCAGGGTCGGAACTTCTCCTACCTGGACACCCAACTGAAGCGGCTCGGGAGTCCCAACTTCACGGACCTGGCGGTGAACGCACCGAAGTGCCCCTTCGCCACCTTCCAACAGGATGGCCACATGGCCGGCACGAATCCGAGGACCCGGGCGAACTACGAGCCCAACTCCTGGCCGGCCGACGAAGGTGGCCCTCGGGAGTCGACCGGCACCGGATTTGTGAGTCACCCCGAGGAGGTGGCGGGCGAGAAGCGACGGCTCCGTCCCGAGAGCTTCGCGGACCACTACAGCCAGGCTCGGCAGTTCCTGGTCAGCCAGGCACCCCACGAGCGCCGCCACATCGTCGACGCGTTCGTGTTCGAGCTCTCCAAGTGCGAGCGTGTCGACATCCGGGTCCGCATGGTGGCGGGGCTGCGCAACGTGGACGAGGCCCTCGCGCAGGATGTGGCTGACGGACTCGGGCTGGCGGAGCTCCCAGAGGCCGTCACGCCGGCCCGCCCCCCGATCCCCGACCTTCCCGCGTCGCCGGCCCTCAGCATCAGCGCCAACGGGCCTGTCACGTTCGCGGGCCGCAAGATCGGTGTCCTGGTCACCGACGGCGTCGACAGCGACGTGCTCGGCGGCCTCCGTGCCGACGCGGAGTCCCAGGGTGTCGTCGTCGAGATCGTGGCACCGGTGGTCGGTGGTGTCACCGGGTCCGACGGCTCGCTCGTCACCGTTCACCAGAAGGTCGACGGTGGCCCGTCCGTCCTCTTTGACGCCGTGGTCGTCCTGACGTCGGAGCAGGGTGTGGCCACGCTGTCTGGTCACCCGGCGGCCCGTGACTTCGTGACCGACGCGTTCGCCCACGCCAAGTTCATCGGCTACACCGAGGCCGCGTCGCCGCTCTTCGCCGCGGCCGGACTCACCGAGTTCGATGACGGGTTCGTGGAGCTCGGACCCGATGGCTCGAATTTCATCTGGCGCTGCGCCGAGCTGCGCTACTGGGACCGCGACGTGCCGACAGCGTGAGGTCGTCCGGCGCCGCCCGATTGCCGGGAGGATCGTTGTGGGGATCGGTTCGCCCGACACCGACGGATGCCGTCACCGGGCCGCGCACGCGACCCCGCTTCACCCGTCGGGTCGCCTTCCGGACGGAACGTCCGGCGGTCGGCCACCTCAGCCGGCACGGTGCCATACCTCGAGTACGAAGGACTCCTCGAGGTGGCGGGCATGCCGGACCAGCTGCGGGGCGGCGTCGATGACGGTGTGGGCGGCGTCGCCGGAGAGTGGATAGTCGGTGGGCCCGCGCCAGTGCACCGCGACGACTGTCGCTCCGGGAAGGGTCGTGTCGACTACGGACCGGACGAGCCCGTCCAGCGTCCGGGCGTCGAAGTAGTACGCGATCTCGCTGAGGACTACCAGGTCGAACGGTCCGGGTGGCCAGTCCTCGGGCACCGCTCGGAATTCGAGCGTGACGTTGTCGGCCTCCCGGAGCCGGCCAGCGGCCCGCTCGAGGGCCCCCGGCACGATGTCGGTGGCGAGGAGCCGCTCGCAGCGCTCAGCCAGAAGGGCGGTGAGCACGCCGACGGAGCAGCCCGGCTCGAACGCGGTGGCGTAGCGGGGCTCGGGAAGCGCGGCGACCGTCAATCCGTACTTCCGGTGCTCGTACCACCGTGACTCGAAGCCCCACGGGTCGGGTCCGGTGGCGTACATGTCGGTGAAATAGCTGCGTCGGGTCGAGGGCGTCATCCGGCGTCGCCCTCGACGAACACCTCGACGTTACGCCGCAGCCGGGCGAGTACGGGGCGTGGGAGTACCGGTGGGCCGGGTACTGGGGCACGGGACGCCCGGATCTGGGACCGAAAGGCGCGGGTGCTCCACCATTTCCGAGCGTGGGTCACGGCATCGAGGTCGAGGCGGCGGCAGCACGACCATGGAATGTCGTCCGACCCCGGGTCGGCCCAGTGCCAGGCCCAGACCAGGTAGTCGAGCTGCCGCACTCCGATCTCCTTCGTCGCCCGGGTGGTGGCGGCACCGCATGTGTCGTGGTCGGGATGGCCGTCGCTACGCCATGGAGCGAGAACCAGATCGGCGCCACGGAGCTGGTCGCTGAGGACGGCGCCCAGCTCCTCGAGGTGCTTTCCGACGTGCCCGTCCGGCAACCCGGCGCTCGCCACCATGGCCGAACCGGCGCCCAGCCGTCGCAGGGCGGCCAACGACTCGGCGTGCCGGCGCGCCCCCATCCCGCGAGGCGACCCAGGATGTGACGCCTCGCCGTCGGTGACCGCCAGGACGCGCACGGCAGCTCCCCGGAGCACGAGTCGACGGATGAGTCCACCGGCGCCGAACACCTCGTCGTCGGGGTGGGGTGCGACCACCACCACCCGGTGCGGTTGACCGATCTCCAGCGGATCGAGCTGCTGCAACCGGCCACTTCGCCGCCACCGGTGCTCCGGGGTGCCCAGGTGTTGGTCATCGACGATCAGCTCCATGACCTCGAACCCGTGCCGTCAGCTCCTATCCCTCGAGCGCCGAATGCGACCGATCCGAGGCGCACCGCGTCCCGTGCCCCGTGGTGCTGCGCCAGGTAGACGTGGAGGTCCGCGGCCCGACGGGCCTGCCGCGGATCGTGGCAGAGCGGTCGGGCGCCTCCTGCAGCCGCGGTGCTGGCCATGAGGGCCGTACAGCCGTCGTGGACGACCTGGCGCAGAGCCATGGACCGATCCCGCGCGCAGGCCGAACGGTCACGGGGATCGGCATCGACGGCCGCGGCGACGTCCACCAGTAACCGGTGCATCGCCCACAGACCGGCGGCCTGGCGGCCCAGCTCCGCCAGCACGAGCGGGTCCGGATCCGGACCGATCAGGTGGAGCACGCCTCGCGCCAGGCCCCGGGCGCCCCCGAACCAGCATGCGGCGACACCGCACGCCCCGAACCAGAATCCGGGGCGATCCGTATAGAAGCCCGGTGGTCCAACTGCACTGGACGGCGGGAGGCGGGCACCGTCGATCACCAGCGTCTCGCTGACCGAATCGGCCATGCCGACAGCCGGCCACGAATCCGGCACGACCGACGTGACGACGTCGCTCGGGGCCACGTCGAACAGGCGGTGACCGTCGGGAGCCTCGGCGGTCACCAGGGCCCGGTCGATGACGCCGCTACCCGAGCAGAACGCCTTCGTGCCGTGGAGCAGCCAGCCGTCAGGCGTCGGATCAGCCCGCAGGTCGGCGGACGGGGACCGGGCCGCCCAGACGCCGTAGGTGACGTCGTCGTCCGGACCGGTCCTCCCTGACTCGGCCAGGATGGCCCGTGCGTCGGCATCACCCTCCACCAGCCTGGCCATGGCCAGGTCCTCTTCGGCGATTGCCGCCAGCCGCTCGAACCGCTCCCTAGTCGATCCGTGCCCGGGCAGTGGCATCGGCGACACCGCGGCGAGGGCTGTTCGGAATCGCGTGGCGATGGCGCGTGTCGGACGGCATCCCGAGCCCGGATCGGCGATCGGTGTCATGGACGGGAACCCACCTCGGCGGCCCGACTACGACGCCACTGCCGAGGCGGACAGAGCGTCCTCGATTCCCGACAGCGCGTGTGCGAAGCCGCGCGGGGCGCGTGCGTGCCGCCGGCTGCTGGTGATGACACGGACGGTCTTGTCGGAGCGGGCCACCGCACCGCGTACGAGCATCCGGTCCAGCAGGTCCCTGTCCTCACCGGTGGCGAGGCCGTCGAATCCGCCGGCACCCAGGTAGGTCGCCGCATCCACCCCGAGGTTCGCCCCGTGGACGGGGAGCTGCTCCCTGGCGTACTGCCGCTGCCACTCGTCGGCCGACCCCCTGGTCCGGTCGCCCCAGGAGCGCACGCGTACCCGACCCGCCCAGATGTGGATGCCTTCAGCCCGGGCCTGCAGTTGCGCGGTCAGCCACTCGTCGGGCACCTCGGAGTCGGCGTCGGTCGTGGCCAGCCAGATGGCCTCGACGGGTACCGAGGACCACCGCTCCAGCAGGATGGCACACCCCATCCGACGGGCGAGTCCGACGTTCTTCGAGCGGATCGGGATCACGTCGACGGAGGCCGGACGCGTGACGCCGTCGAGCCAGCGCTCCACGATCTCGGCGCTCCCGTCACTGCAGTGGTCGAGTACGACGGCCAGTCGGCACTCGACACGATCGTCGGCGGCACGTCGCATCGCCCGATCGAGACACCGGAGCGCCTTCGCCAGGTGGCGTTCCTCGTTGTGCACGGGGAGCACGACTCCTACGTATCGGGCGTCGCCCATCCGGTCTGCTGCTCTCACTGGGTCGCCCTTCTCGTTCGGTTCCTTCCACCGGATCGGGTCGAGACCGTCCGCCGGAGCGCGTGCCCGTAGCCCCTACCCGACGGCATCTGCCTGAAACGGTCCGGCCGGCGGCGACCTCGGCGGACGGCGCGCAGTTTGACCGGCGCCGGATCGGGGCAGCGTCAGGCGAATGCGAACCTCATGCGTCCCTCCGACATCCCGCGCCCTTCGACGCTGGGCCGGTGCCGGGCTGGTGGGTGCCAGCCTCGTCCTCTCGGCCTGCGGCACCTCACAGGCCTCGTCGACCACCACGACGGCCGTGGAGCAGCGCCCGGCGGCGGCGACGTCCCCGATGGTGACGCTCGAAGCCGTCCAACCGGCCGGCTCGTCGGTGAAGGTCGACCGGGTCGACCTGCCCCGGCGCACGACGGCCGGCACCGGCGGCGTCGTGGCCGTCTGTGCCGACGCCGGCGGCAACCCGGGCACCTGCGACGGCTACGCGGTCGTCCGGAACGGCACCAACCTCGACGTGGTGATCCACACGCCGTCCCCCCTCGTGGCCGGCCCCTACATCGTGGGCGTCTACTACGCCCAGGGCCTGCCCAGCGGTGACCAGCATCCGGCCGGCATGGCGAAGGTGCAGCTCACGTAGCCGGACTCGGGTGGAGGTGTGCCGGTGTCAGGGCCGGTCGCAGGGGAAGAGCCCCACGGTGGACCGGCGTGAAGTGATGGACCGCCCGACCGTGTCTGACGGCACGGGACGACACGAGAGCCCGGAGCAGCGCGATGACCGGAACCTCCAGGACCTCCTCCAGGAGCTCCGCGTGGCCGCCATCGGCGTGCAGGTCCTGTTCGGGTTCCTCCTGTCCATCCCCTTCACCACGCGCTTCCACCTCCTCGACGGCGCCCAGCGGGACCTCTACCTGGCGAGTCTGCTGCTCGCCGCCCTGGCCACGGTGCTCCTGTCGGGGCCGGTCGCCTACCACCGGCTGGTGTTCCGCCGCCACGAGAAGGAACGCCTCGTGCAGGCGGCCAACGTGATGGCGCTGGCGGGCCTGACCGCCGTCGGCCTCGCTATCACCGCTGCCATCGCGCTGATCGCCACCGTCGTCGTCCCCGGCGCAGCCGGCACGGTCATCGTCCCCGCCACGGCCGCGGTGTTCGTGTCGGTGTGGCTGGTGGTCCCTCTGCGGGCCGCCCACCACGCGCCGTCGAGGGCCTCCGACGTTCGCCCGGGTGGTGGAGTGTGACGGCTCGGTCGTCGGGTAGGGAGTGGGCATGGCGCACACCGTGTGGAAGGGATCGCTGTCGTTCGGCCTGGTGAACGTCCCCGTCGGGCTGTACCCGGCGACCGAGGACCGGACGATCCACTTCCACCAGTTCCAGGAGGGAACGGCGGACCGGATCCGGCTGCGCAAGGTCAACGAGCGGACCGGCGACGAGGTCCCCGCGTCCCAGATCGTGAAGGGGTACGACCTCGGCAACGGCGAGTCGGTGATCGTCGAGCCCGACGAATTGGAGGCCATCGCGCCGGCGCGGTCCCGGAACCTCGAGATCAGTGACTTCGTCGACATCTCCGCCATCGACCCGATCTACTTCCGCTCGACCTACTACCTGGCCCCGGTCGACGACGGAGCGCTGAAGGCCTACCGGCTGCTCGCCCGGGCGATGGAGAAGTCGGGCAAGGCGGGAATCGCGCCGCTGGTCATGCGGGGCAAGGAGTACCTGTGTGTCGTTCGGGCCCGGGACGGGGTGCTGGTCCTCGAGACGCTCTACTTCGACGACGAGATCCGCTCACCGGACGAGATGCTGGCGGAGGTGAAGGGTGTCGACGACCCGAAGTCGCTGCGGAGCCCCCGTCCGCCGAGCCGGGAGCTGGACATGGCCGTCCAACTGGTGAGCTCCATGACCGCCGACTGGGACCCGTCCAACTACCGGGATTCCTACCGCCTCGAGGTGGAGCAGCTGATCGAGGCGAAGCGCCGGGGCAAGTCGGTCGTGGCCACCGCGCCGGAGGAGTCCCCGGCGCCGGTGGTCGACCTCATGACGGCACTCGAGGCCAGCGTACGCAAGGTGGGGTCGTCCACCTCCGGCCGGGGCCACACCCGCGCGTCCAGCGGGAAGGCGGCGAGCCGACCTGCGTCCACGCGGGGCACGCCGCCGCGTCGTCGGAACCGCCGGGCCAAGGCGTCCTGACCGTCGACCGGCCGCGCCACCGGAGACCTTCCGACCCGGGGTGGAGCGGTTCAGGCCGGTCGGACGAGTCCGGCGAAGAGGTCACCGAGTCGCTCAACCCGATCCAGTACCTCGGCCACTCCGAACGCCAGGAGGTCGGGGTCGCCTGCGTCGGCGCAGGCCGCCACCTCGTCCCAGGTCACTGGGGTGGACGCCCGGGGCTGCGCCACCGCCCGGAGCGAGTAGGCCGCCACGGTCGTCTTGGCCGGGTGGTTCTGACTCCAGTCGATCAGCACCCGGCCGTCCCTGAGTGCCTTGCGCATGTTGGCGACGACGGCATCGGGCCGATCCGAGGTGAGCGCGTCGGCGAGCTGGTGGGCCGTCGACCGGGAGCGGTCCCACGTCCACCGGGCCGGCAGGGGAGCGTAGACCTGGAGGCCCTTGGACCCGCTGGTCTTCGCCACCGCACCCGCTCCCAGCTTCCCGAGCCGGCCGATGACGTCGAGCGCCACCCGGCAGCACTCCACCACCGTGGTCCCCGGACCGGGGTCGAGGTCGAAGACCAGGTAGTCCGGAGGTGCCGGCAGGCGCCGCCGGCGCCCGACCCGCCACAGCGGGACGTGGAGCTCGATGGCGGCGAGGTTGGCCGCCCAGACCAGGGTCGGGAGGTCGCAGAGGACGGCGTACTCGACCGGCCCGGCGTCATCGCGTGACGGCACGTCGACGTGGCGAACCCATTCGGGTGCGTGGGACGGAAGGTGCTTGCCGTAGAAGGACTGGCCGTCGACACCGTCGGGGAACCGCTTCATGGTGAGCGGGCGGTCCCGGACGTGGGGGAGCAGGACCGGGGCGATCCGCACGTAGTAGTCGATGAGGTCACCCTTGGTGAATCCCGTCGCCGGGTACAGGATCTTGTCCAGGTGGGAGAGGCTGACCTCGCGCCCGTCGACGTCGACCCGCGTCCGGGACTCAGGGCTCACGACGCACCTCCGTGGGGACCTTGTCGAGCCTGCGTCCCCGCCAGACGGAATGACGGAGTCGGTCGTCCCCGGTCCACTCGCGGAACCTGACCTCGCCGACCAGAGTCGGTCTGACCCAGGTCGACTGTTGGACGACGGACGAGGGTGGCGCGGGGTCGAACGGCGGCGTGGCTCGCTCGAGGGGATGCAACTCGCGGAGCAGGGCGTTGCGGGTGGCGGTGTCGAAGCCGGTGCCGACCTTGCCTACGAAGCGCAGCGGGCGTGTGCCCCCGCGTCCATGGGGAATGCCGAGGACGAGCGCCCCGAAGGTCCCGCGGCGCTCGCCTTCTCCCGTGGTCCATCCGCCCACCACCACCTCCTGGGTGCGCTCCGGCTTGGTCTTCACCCAGTCGGGAGTGCGCCTACCCGGACGGTAGACGCTCGACCGTCGCTTGGCGACCACGCCTTCCATGCCCATCTCGATCGCCGCAGCCAGCACGTCGGGGCCGACGGAACCGGTGAAGGACGGGGTGGCACCCCACGACGGTCCGGCGGGCAGCGCCGATTCGAGCAGGCGCCGCCGATCGTCGTAGGAGTGGTCGAGGAGGTCGTGCCCGTCGAGGTGCAGGAGGTCGAAGGCCACGTAGGAGACGGGGTCACTTCTCCGCGTGGCGGGGGTGGACATCGAGGCCTTCACCCGCTTCTGGACCCGGGCGAAGGACGGGACGCCGGTGCCGTCCAGGACGACGAGCTCGCCGTCGAGCACGGCCGGTCGGGAGCCGAAGGCCTCCGCCAGTGCCCGCAGCTCGGGCACGGAGGCGGTGAGGTCACGCCCGTTGCGGCTGGTGAGGGTCGGGCGCCCGTCGACGACCCGGAGGATGGCACGGATCCCGTCCCACTTGAACTCGTAGGCCCAGTCGTCGGGTCCGCCCTCGGCGAGCGGCCCGGCGGTCGCCAGCATGGGGGAGACCGATTCGGCCGGTGTCAGGCCGGCATCGACCGGAGCGTCCATCCGATGGATCATCCACTGCCCGGGGCGGGTGGGGAACAGCACGAAGCGACCCTCGACCCGCCCGCCGTGGAGGACCACCTTCACCTCGCGGTCGGTCCACGTCTCGCACTCGTAGGTCCCGTGGTCCCAGATGGAGACCTGACCGCCGCCGTACTCGCCCGCCGGGATCGTGCCCGCAAAGGTGGCGTACTCGAGCGGGTGGTCCTCGGTGGGCACGGCGAGATGGTTGCGCCCCGGGTCGCGGGGCAGGCCCTTGGGCAGAGCCCAGGACACCAGGACCCCTTGGCGTTCGAGGCGGAAGTCCCAGTGAAGGCTCGAGGCATGGTGCTCCTGCACCACGAACGTAGGGGATCCGGGCCACCGGGCCCCTGTCGGCGAGCGCCGCCGCGGGATCGGCTCGGGCGTGACACCGTCCCGACGCTTCGACCGGTAGGCGTCCAGATAACGGTCGGGCGCGGCCCGGCCGGATCCGGCCGCCTGCGGTCCCGTCGCGGGGATCACGTCGGGGCCCGGACCGTCGGGGTCCTCCCGTTCCCTCCGAAGAGCCGGTCCGCCCTGTCGGAGGGTACGGCCCGGTCGACGATCATGCGGCAGCTGACCCCCGGGTGGACTTCAGGACCTCGGTCAACTTGGCAGTGAACGCGTCGAGGTCGTCGGGCTTCCGGCTGGTGACGAGGGTGTTGGGACCGCTGCTGCAGACCTGGACCTCCTCGTCCACCCAGCTGCCACCTGCGTTGAGGATGTCCGTTCTCAGGCTCGGCCATGAGGTCAGCGTGCGGCCCCGCACCAGGTCGCCCTCCACGAGAACCCACGGGGCATGGCAGATCACCGCGGCGGGTCGACCCGAGCGGAACATCTCCTGGACGAAGGCGACGGCTGCGCCGTCGGTGCGGAGCCGGTCGGCGTTCGCGACGCCTCCGGGCAGCACGAGCGCATCGAACTCGGCGGCCCGTGCGTCGCCGGTGACGAGGTCGACGGGAAACCGGCCCGCCCGGTCGAGGTGATTCATGAGCCCGACCTCACCGGGCTCGACGGCCACCAGCTTCGGGGTGGCCCCGCCCTGCTGCACGTGTTCCCAGGGCCGTCGCAGCTCGGCCTCCTCAATCCCCTCGTTGGAGACGACGAACGCCACGGTGATCCCGTTCAATTCCGTTCCCATGTGCAGGCCCTTCCTCTCGCCGGTCGTCGGCGGCACACCGTCCGCTCCGGTGGCCATGGTGCCGATACCTCGGTGGTACCCCCTCCGGGCCACGGAAAACGGCTCCGGTGGACCGGAGGCGCCGACCACCGCGCGTGGTGGGGGGGATGCGGTCCCCGCCGAGCTGTGAAAGGCTGCGGATCCGGCGGTCGCCGGCGGTAGCCGGCGGTCGCGTTCGTGCTCACCGCCGACTGATCGGTCGTCGAGTCCGCCACTGTCTAGAGGGAGCATTCCGTGGGTCACCGTCGATCTGTCGTCGCCCTGTCCGCCGCCGGCCTGGTCGCCGGCCTCGCCCTGCCGGTCGCCGTGGCGCCGTCCGCTGGTGCTGCGCCGTCACCGATGGTCCGGCTGTCGGGCTCCCAGGCGCCGGCTGCCGCCCGGACCACGCGCGTCGGGGCCGTCCCCGGCGACAGCCCCATCGGGTTCCAGGTGGTGCTCGCCCCCCGTGCGCCCGCCGCCGCCCGGCAGTTCGCCACGGCCGTCTCCACGCCGGGTTCCACCGTGTACCACCACTATCTGTCCGCCTCGCAGTGGGAGGCGCGGTACTCGCCGACCGCCGCCCAGGTGGCGTCCGTGACGACGTGGCTCCGCCAGGCGGGCCTCGACGTCGGTACGGTCTCCGCCGACCGCATGACCGTCGCCGCCTCCGGGAGCGCCGCCCAGGTGGAGCGGACCTTCGCCACGACGCTGTCGCTCCATGACGTGGGAGGCCGCACCCTGCGGCTGGCCGACACCGCACTGTCGGTCCCGGCGGACCTCGCCGGCGTGGTGGTGGGCGCCTCCGGTGTCAGCCAGACCATGGCCACCCCCGACCTCGTCACCGACGGACCAGTCGCCGGGGCCGGAGCCGACGCGGCGCAGCCCCCGGGCTACCGGACGGCCCAGCCCTGCGGCACGTACTACGGCCAGCAGATCGACACGGCCCAACCCCCGTACGGCCACGGTTATCCGTCGCCCGCGCCGTACGCCGTGTGCGGCTACACGCCTCCGCAACTCCGCTCCGCCTACGCACTGCCCGACCGTAAGGCGGGTGGCGCGGACGGCACAGGGCAGACCGTGGCGGTCATCGACAGCTACGTGTCACCCACCCTGGGTGCGGACGCCGCGCAGTATGCCGCGGTCGAGGACCCGGGGCACCCGTACGCGACCGGTCAGTTCAGCGAGCTCCTGCCGGCCAGTTTCGACGACCGGGGCGAGTGCCAGGCGACCGGGTGGTACGGGGAGCAGACGCTCGACGTCGAGGCCGTCCATGCCACCGCCCCCGGTGCGAAGATCCTCTACGTCGCCGCCGCCGACTGCTTCGACGCGCTGTACACCAGCCTCCAGACGGTGATCGACGGCGGGTTGGCCAATGTGATCACCGACTCGTGGGGCGACGACGGGGGCGACCTTCTGGACGACGTGGCTACGCGTACGTCGGTCGACGACATGCTGACCATGGCGGCCGGCACCGGGATCAGTGTGCTCTTCTCGAGCGGCGACAACGGTGACGAATTCTCCACCCTCGGGTTCACGAGCGCCGACTACCCGGCCTCGAGCCCCTGGGTGACGGCGGTCGGCGGCACGACCCTCGAGGTCGGCGCCACCGGCCACCGGACGGGGGAGACGGGATGGTCGACGGATCGCAGCCTCCTGTGCGAACAGGCGATCGTCGGCCAGGCCGGGTGCACGGCTGGGACGTTCGGCACCTGGACCGCGCCGACCGGTGACGGGGGCTCCGGCGGGGGCACCAGCTACGAGTACACCCAACCCACCTATCAGTCGGGTGTGGTCCCACTCGCCCTGGCCACCCGCAATTCGGCGTTGACCGGGAACGTGCCGTACCGGGTGGTCCCCGACATCTCCATGGATGCCGACCCGGGCACGGGATTCCTCGTGGGGGAGACCCAGGCGTTCCCGGGCGGCACCCACTACGACACCTACCGGATCGGCGGCACCAGTGTCTCGTCGCCGCTGTTCGCGGGGACCGTGGCGGTGGCCGACCAGGTCGCCGGTGCGCCACTCGGCTTCCTCAACCCGGCCCTGTACGCGCTGCCTGCCAAAGCACCCACGACCGTCTACGACACCGTGCCGACCGGACTCCAGGACCAGTCCCGGGTGGACTTCGTCAACTCGCTCTCGGCGAAGCAGGGCCTCCTCTACAGCACCCGGCTCATCGACTACCAGGGGTCCGAGACGTACTGCGACGGGACGGGCAATTGCGCCAAGCGCCCGGTCGACCTGTCGGTGCTCCCGGGCTACGACGACATGACAGGCCTCGGGGCGCCGTCCGCAGGGTTCACCACCGCGCTCGGCAAGGCCTAGCTCGGGTGTCGGCCGGGCCCCCGTCGACGGGTGGTCCGACCCGGGCGCCGGCGCAGGTGCTCTGCTTGACTGGCGAGGTGACCGACACCTACCGCCGCATCCTCCTGGCCGCCCGCCCGCACGGGCTGGTCGACGACTCGACGCTGCAGATCGACGACACCGCCGAGGTGCCCGAGCCGGCCGACGGCCAGGCCCTGGTCGCCGTGCGCCACCTCTCGATCGATCCGACCATCCGCACCTGGATGGACGACGCGCCCGGCTACCTCCCACCGATCGCCATCGGGGACGTCGTGCGCAGCGGGGGGCTCGGCGAGGTGGTGGCCAGCCGCACCGACGCCCTGGCGGTGGGGGACACCGTGTTCGGCATGCTCGGCTGGCAGGAGTACGCGCTCGTCGACGGCGCCGACGGCTCGATGACCGTCGTCCCCCCCGGCCTCGACCCCGCGGTCGTGCTCGGTGTCCTGGGGGTGACCGGGATGACCGCGTACTTCGGCATGCACGACATCGGCCGGGTCGCGGCGGGCGAGACCGTCGTGGTGTCGGGAGCGGCCGGTGCCACCGGCTCCGTGGCCGGACAGCTGGCCCGCATCGCCGGTGCGGCGACCGTGGTCGGCATCGCCGGCACCGAGGACAAGTGTGCCTGGCTCGTCGACGGGCTCGGCTTCGACCATGCCGTCAACTACCGGACCGAGGACGTGGGTGACCGGCTGCGGGCCACATGCCCGCGGGGCATCGACGTCTACTTCGACAACGTGGGCGGTACCATCCTGGACGCCGCCCTGGCCAACCTCGCCATGCACGCCCGCGTGGTGCTGTGCGGTGCCATCTCCCAGTACAACGAGGACCACCCCGTCGGGCCGCGGAACTACCTCCAGCTGATCGTGAAACGGTCCAGGATGGAGGGCTTCCTGATCCTGGACTACCTCGAGCGCTTCCCCGAGGCGCAGGTCGAGATGGCCGGATGGGTCATGGATGGCCGGATCCACCACCGCGAGCACGTGGTCCAGGGACTCGCCCACGCCGGCGACGCCCTCAATCTCCTCTTCAGCGGGGGAAACACGGGCAAGGTGGTCGTGGCCGTCTGAGGGGCCCCGGACCGCGCCGGGCGTGCGGGTGACGGGGCGACACCGTGGCCGCACCTGATGTGTAGGGTGGCCGCATGGCTGACCAGGAGCAGTTCTCCGACCTCGCCATGGAGTACATGTCCGCCCTCTACACGGCGGCGCTGCGCATGACCCGCAATCCGGCCGATGCCGAGGACCTCGTCCAGGAGACGTACCTGAAGGCCTACCGCGCCTTCGGCTCCTTCGAGGCGGGCACCAACCTGAAGGCGTGGCTGTACCGGATCCTCACCAACACCTACATCAACACGTACCGGGCCAAGAAGCGCCGGCCCGAGATCGCCGACGTCGAGGACGTCGAGGATCTCTACCTCTACCACCACCTCGCCGGCGACCCGTCCGCCGGGCTCGGCCGGAGCGCCGAGGACGAGGCCCTGGACCGGTTCACCGACACCGACGTCAAGGCGGCGATCGAGTCGCTGCCGGACTCGTTCCGCATCGCCGTGCTGCTGGCCGACGTCGAGGGGTTCTCGTACAAGGAGATCGCCGAGATCACGGACGTTCCCATCGGCACGGTCATGAGTCGGATCCATCGCGGAAGAAAAGCCCTGCAGAAGGCGTTGGTCGATGTCGGAAGGGCACGCGGCCTAGTTGGCGTTGCCGAGGAGGCGAGGTAGTGGGGAGACTGCCGATGGGACATGACGGAGACGGCGAACCGGGCCCGGTAGCGGGAGCGGGCGCCCCGGAGCCGCCCGCTGGCTTCCTGAGCTGTGACCAGACGATCGAGCGGCTGTACTACTACCTCGACGGCGAGCTGACCGAACAGCGGCGGATCGAGATCACCCGGCACCTCGACCTCTGCGGTCCGTGCGTGGGTGCGTTCGGGTTCGAGCAGGAGCTTCGCAAGCTGGTGGCGAACCGCTGTCAGGACCACGTGCCCGACGCGCTGCGCGACCGGGTGGCGCGGGCCTTGCACGAGGAGAGTTCGGCCGCCGCCGAGTGAGGGCTGCCCCGTCCCGGGGCACCCGAGCGTCCCCGGCTCCCTACACTGGCCCCTGTGACCCTCATCGACCCCGCCCGGCCCGCTGCGGACGACGTACCGGCGGTGGCCGGAGCGGTGGGTTGGGACACCGCGGAGCGCGTCGCCGCCTGGGTGGGCGGTCGGACGCGCGTGCCCGCCCCCTACCGGCCCGATCTGCTCCAGGAGGAGTTCGCCGAGCTCACCGCCCGGGCCGAGGAGCTGGTGGCCGAGTCCACCGGGCTCCGGTCGGCGGCCGGGCCGGCCCGGGCCCGGGTGACCGACCGTGCCGGGTGGGTTAGTGCCAACGTCGCAAGCTTCCAGCGCCTCCTCGGGCCGCACCTCGAACGGCTGGACCCGACCCGGCTCTCGGACTCGAACGCCGTGCTGGCCCGACTCGCCGTACCCCTGGCGTCGGTGGGCCGGACGGCCACCG
>CAZULR010000033.1:0-15035 GCA_964621235.1 uncultured Acidimicrobiaceae bacterium | reverse complement strand
GCCGCCTCCAGACCGAACACATCGACGTGTACCAGATCCACCGACCCGATCCCGATACGGACATCGACGAAACACTCTCGGCGCTGACGGACCTCGTCCACAGCGGCAAGATCCGTGCGTTCGGGACGTCGGGGATGCCGGTATCAGATCTCGTGGAGTCACACTGGGTGGCAGAACGTCGAGGTCTCGAACAGTTCCGCACCGACCAGCCGCCGTACTCGATCCTGTCCCGCGGCATCGAGCGAGAGGTGCTCCCGGTCGCGCAGCGATACGGCATGGGCGTCCTCGTCTGGGGACCACTCGGCCAGGGCATGCTCACCGGTCGGGTTCGTCGGGGACAGGACACCGATGTCCGTCGCGCCAGGCTGTTCACCGCGTTGCGTGACGAGCGCCGCCTGGACACGGTGGAGCGACTGCTACCGCTCGCTCAGGAAGCCGGGCTGTCGATGCCCCACCTGGCGATGGCGTTCGCGATCTCGTACCCGGGTGTCACGAGCGCGCTGCTCGGTCCCCGCACCATGGAGCAACTCGACGACCTCCTCTCGGCGGTGGATGTCGTCCTGTCCGACGATGTCCTCGACCGGATCGACCAGATCGTCCCTCCGGGAACCGACATCGGCACCCTCGACCAGGCCTACGTGCCGCCGGCGATCCAGACGCCGGAACTGCGTCGCCGGCCGTTCAGCGAGCGCTCGGCCGCCTGAGTGAGGCGCAGTGTACTGGGTCCGCCGCGGGTGTGGATGTTGCTTCCGTCGTCGACCCGGGCAGCTGCCTGGGCACCATGCCTGAGGAAGCAGAACTCGACGTCGATGGCCCGGCCGGCATGGCCCGCGTCGCTGACGGCACCCGGCTCACCGCGCGTACCGCTGCCACCTCCTCACTCGGAGAGACCGCGGATGCCCGGTGGTCCGGCGAGTCCGGCGGTGCGCACAGCAGGGTGAATCCGGACATCGGGGCGAGCGGCGCCGTCAGGTCCCGAGAGGCTGGGTCGTCCCCCATCGACACGGTGGGCTCCGATCACCACGATCCGACCGGCCGTTTCACCGTTCGACCGATGAGCACGGTGTCGACGTTGCTCACGCCGAGATGGGCGAGATCGCGGGTGATGAACTGGTAGAGGTGTTCGAGGTCGTGCAGCCAGACGGCGATGGTCAGATTGGCCGGTCCGGTCGTCGCCAACGCGCCGTGGACAGCCGGATGGGCGGCAAGGGCGCGGCCGGCGGCGTCGAGCCGCTCCGGAGCCACCTGCATGCGAAGATCTGCGTCAACGGAGAAGCCCAGTGCCTTGGGATCGACGACGACCTGGGTGACGAGCAGCCGACGTTCGATGAGTGCGGCGAGTCGTCTGCGTACGGTGGACTCGGGCTCGCCGATCGACCGAGCGACCCTGGCGGCCGAACAGCGGCCGTCGACCGCCAATGCGCCGACTATGGCGCCGTCCAGTCCGTCCAGATCGCCTGTGTGTTCAGACGGCGCGTCTGCCGGGGTCGGCGGGGAGAGAGCCTGACGTTCGTGTTCGCTCAGACAGTCGGCGGTCCAGTCGGACGTGTCGCTAAACACGTGGATGACGGTCTGGGCGTCGACGCTGAGTATCGCCGGAGCCACGGGCAGCTCTTCGAGGAGGAACCGGACGGCGCCATCCGGTTGCGGTGTCACCACGGCGATCACCTGGTCGCCGCTCGTGCTGACATCGATGAGCGGCACGTCAGCTCGCCGGGCGAGGACCTGGGTGAGTGCCTCCAGCCTTCCCCGCGACACCCGAATCCGCACCAGCATCACGCCGTCCACCGTTGGACGTGGAGGTGAACCCACGACGCGGACCGATCCTGTCGCCAGCAGCTCCGCCCACCGCCTCTGCACCACTCGGGTGGGGAGCCCGAGCACGGTGGCAGCCCGCTCCGCGGACAGTCGGCCGTCGCACTGCAAGGCCGCAATCAGCCGCCGATCCCGCTCATCGAACCGCAATTCCTTCGGCGTGATCTCCATTTCTACAGTATCGATCACCATCAGCCAATTGCGGCAACGTGATCGGCCGAACTCTGTCAGCGTTGATGTCGTCCGCACCGACCGCCCGCCGAAGGACCGATCCCCATGCACCACAACTCGACATTGAACGCCATGGCGGAAGCCGCCACGCATGCCGGCAGTCTGATGCCGGTCCACCCGGATCCCGGTCAGTTCGACACATGGGATGACTTCAAGATGGCCTTCGACGTCGTTGACCGGCTGCTGTCCGCCTCCATCAGGGAGCGGCTCGAGGCCACCCGTCCCGGCGTACCGTTCCTCGACGAGATCGACACCGGGATGCCCGACGGAGAGGCGTGGGTGGTCGACGCGATCGACGGGGCGATCCACTACCTGCAGGGCCTTCCGCAGTGGTCCGTGAGTATCGCCTTGCTCCGTGACGGGGCGCCCGAGCTCGCGGCTCTTCACAGCCCGTTCCTCGGCGAGGTCTACACCGCGGCGAGACTCGGCGGTGCACACCGCAACGGGGTCCGCGTGACGCCGTCGATCAAGACCGACCTGAGTCTCACGCTCGTCGGCACCAGCCAGCCACCGTTCCCCGCCCGCCAACCTGGCGTCATCGAGGAAACAGGTCGGGCGATGACCGTCCTGCTCCCTCGAGTGGGCGTGGTCCGCAATCTCGGCCCGACGTCATGGCAGATCGCCGATGTGGCGTCCGGTCGCATGGACCTCTTCTTCGAGTTCGGGCGTGACGCCGGTAACCTCCTGGCCGCCAGCCTGGTCGTGACCGAGGCGGGTGGGATCGTCACCGATGCGGCCGGAGACGCCTGGGTGGCCACCTCCGAGAGTTTCGTCGCCGCCCCGAGTGCTCTACACCCCCAGGTCATCAGCCTGCTCAGCGAGGTCCAGGCCGCCTGAACGTCATAGCGCCCGGCACTTCCCGCACCGTCGCACCGCCCGGCGCCGGGCATCTCAGGCTCAGCGGGTGTCCGTGGGAGGACCCTCCACCGAGAAGTGGAGCAGGTGGCCGTCCGCGGAGTTGACCCGTTCCAGGTGGATCCTCCGTCCGTAGACGGTGGTCAGGGCCAACAAGGACGATGCCAGGAGGAGAAGACCGGCGATCGTGAGCGAGAGGTGGAGGCCCCGGCCGAAGGCGCCGTAGGCGGCGGACGTCACCTCATTGACGATGTGGGTGATGGCCTGGTTTTGGCCCGTTGCCGCCTTGGCCTCGCTCTGGTAGGAGCCGGTGGTGACGGCCGACACCACCTCGGACTGGTACGACTTCGGGATGCCGATGGCGGTGAGCCGCCGGACCAGGTTCACGGTCAGCTGCCCGTTGACGATCGATCCGAGGACGGCGACGCCGACCACGGCACCGAGCTCCCGGAAGGTGTTGGTCGTCGAGGCCGCCATGCCCGAGTGCTCCGCCGGGACCGAACCGAGCGACGCCGAGGTCACCGGCACCATGGCCATCCCCACGCCGACCCCGGCCACGAACATGGTCCAACCGATCTGGCCGATCCCCACGTGCGGGGCGATCATCGAGCTGGTGAGGAGGATTCCGACCCCGGCCAGCAGGCACCCGGTCGCCATGGGGATACGGGGGCCCCAGGCCGCCACCCACCGACCGGTGAACAGTGAGGACACCACCATGCCCACGGCCAGGGGGACGAAGTCGAGCGCCAGTCCCAGTGGGGACACCGACACCACGACCTGGAGGTACAGAGCCACCATGAAGAAGATGGCGAAGGTCCCGAAGTAGGCGGTGAAGGCGATGACGGTGGACGTGGCGAAGGCGGGTTTCTTGAAGTACCGGACGTTGAGCACCGGGTTCTTGGCCCGGAGCTCCGCGAACACGAAGGCGACGGCCATCACCAGGGAGGTCAGGAAGAGCACGTCGATCCACCAGGTGGCGTAGCCCGCGGTCTCCCCCAGGATGATGCCGAAGGTGAGTGATCCGAGCGCCAGTGCGCCGAGGACCAGACCGGGGACGTCGAACCGGGCCCGGACCGGATCGGAACTCTCGGGGAGCACGATGGTGGCGCTGACGAAGGCGAGCACGCCGAAGAGGACGTTCGCCCAGAAGATGGCCCGCCACGACCAGCCGAACACCAACAGGCCGCCGATCAGCGGACCGAGGGCGAGGCCGAGGCTGGACACCGCAGCCCACATCCCGAGTGACCGGGCCCGCTCGGCGCGGTCGGGATAGAGCTGTCGGATCATCGACAGGGTGCCGGGCTCCGAAGCGGCGGCACCGATACCCATGACCACCCGGCCGGCGATGAGTACGTCGGTGGTGGGGGCGAGTGCGGCGATCACCGAGCCGGCGCAGAAGACGGCCACCCCGAACAGGATCACCTTCTTGCGCCCGAGCAGGTCGCCGATCGTTCCGAAGCTGAGCATCAGGCTGGCGAAGGTCAGGGCGTAGCCGTTCACCACCCACTGGAGTTGGCTCACCGAAGCGTGGAGTTCGCTCTGCACGTTGGCCAACACCACCGTCACGATGGTGTTGTCGAGGAACGTCAGGAAGAGGACGAACAGGAGCGTCGCCAGCGCCAGCGATCGAGCCCGCGATCTCGTACCCGTGCCGTCCGATCCGAGCTTCGGCAAGGGCGCTGCGCCGGACGAGGTCAAGGCCCCACTGTAGGGCGACATCACCGGGAGCACACCGGATCACCTGTGGGTCGAAGCGGCGCACGGGCAGACGACCCCGACCCGGGGCCGCTGACGGTCCTCGGCCGGACGTTCACGGTCGCTCGACGGGCTCCGACGATCCGGACCCAGGGGCCCGGATGAGGTCCCGCCGGACCCACCGGGACGTCCCGCCCCCTACAGTCGGTACAGACCTACCGACGAACGGGGACACCAATGGAATCCGCCAGGGCCCGGCAACTCCTCGACGCGGAGCGTCTCCGTGTCGAGCGCCTTCTCACCCAGACCGAAGAGGCGGGCGACGACGACCGGACCGCGGCGAATGCCTCCGGGGACATGTACGACTCGGCGGAGCCACTCACCCGGGAAGGCACGGACGAGTCGATCACCGTGGAGCTCCGGGAACGGTTGGCCGCACTCGACCGGGCGGAGCGACGTCTCGCGGACGGGACCTACGGGGTGTCCGTCCGGAGTGGTGAGCCGATTCCCGACGATCGGCTCGAGGCCGACCCCGCCGCGGAGTTGACCGTCGAAGAGGCCCGGGAGGCCACCTGAGCCGACCCGGCCCGCTGGGTCCGGGGCCGGCTCGCGGCGGCCGGGTCAGGGGCCGGAGGCTGGGCGCCGGCGGACCGGTAGCGTCAGGGGGGTACGACGCTCGAGAGGATCCTGACATGGCCAAGACGCTCTATACCGCCCAGGCCCATGTCACCGGTGGCCGTGACCAGGGTCACGGTGTGAGCAGCGACGGTGCAGTGGACGTCCAACTCCGCACCCCCGTGGAGATGGGGGGCGACGGCGGTGGGACGAATCCCGAGCAGCTGTTCGCCGTCGGCTACGCCGCATGCTTCGAGGGCGCGCTGGGCGTGGTGGGACGTCGGGAGCACGCCGACCTCGGCGAGGTTTCGATCGACTCCGAGGTAAGGCTGGTCACCACGGAAGACCGCGGGTTCACCGTGGCGGTGGGTCTCGCCGTGTCACTCCCGGGAATCAGCGATCCTGAGCGGGCCGTCTCGCTCGTGACCGCGGCCCACGAGGTCTGCCCGTACTCCAATGCCACCCGTGGAAATATCGAGGTCACCCTCACGGCCAACGGGAACGTGGTGCCGACGCCCGAGCCCGGGGCCCACTGACCGGTCGGACGAGCGAGGACGAGGAGCCGACCATGCATGCGAGCGGTCACGAGGTAGCACCCACCGGCCACACCCCTGACGGTGGAGTGCTGGTCGGCGACCCGCAGGCGACGAGGACCATGGTCCTCTTCGAGGACCCCCAGTGTCCCTACTGCCGCGAGTTCGAAGAGGTCAACGGGGCGTCCATCACCGCATCGGTGGCCGCCGGCGAGCTGGCCGTCGAGTACCGCATGCGGTGCTTCCTGGGTCCGGAGTCGGTGCGGGCGGACAACGCCCTGGCCCTGGCCGCGGAGGCCGGTCGGTTCGACGACCTGCGCAGTGCGCTGTTCGCGGCACAGCCGCCCGAAGGGACCGGGGGCTTCACCATCGCGGACCTGCTCCTCGCCGGCTCAGGCATCGGGCTGACCGGCGCGGACTTCACCGCCGGCGTCCAGGACGCCAGGTATGAGCGGTGGGTGCTGCAACGCGAAGCGCGCTTCCAGGCCCAAGATCCACAGGGGACCCCGGCCGTGTGGATCGACGGGGTCCCGATCGACGCGAACCTGCTCTTCGACCCACAGGGATTCGAGCGCCGGCTGCGGAGCTGACCCGCGACGTTCCTCGATCGGCTGCAGGCGAGTGGACCGGCTCGCCGGGAACACTGGGGCCCGCGCCCTTCGGGGGACCCGCCGAGGACCCTAGGTGCCGGCGGTGGCGAGTGGGATCGCCATCTGGAGCGTGGTGCCGGCACCGGCCGGGCTCGTGACGTTCAGCGTCCCCCCAAGCGCGGCGATCCGATCGGAGAGGCCGACGAGTCCCGAACCGGTCCCGGGATCGGCACCTCCCACTCCGTCGTCCGCAACCGTCATCCGCAGTGAGACGTCGTCGACCGCCAGCGTGACCGAGACGACTGAGGCGTCCGCATGCTTGGCGACATTGGTGAGCGCTTCGGAGACGACGTAGTACGCCGCGACCTCCACGGGTTCAGCGAGGCGCCGGTCCACCCGCACGTCCAGCTCCACCTGCACCGGTGACCGTCGGGCGAGGGCCCTGACCGCCGGCCCGAGCCCACCGCGGGAGACGATCGCCGGATGGATCCCCCGGGAGATCTCCTGGATGCCCTCGACCACCTCCTGGAGCCCCCGGACCGAATCGGCCAGGCGGGCGCGGATGTCGACGAGCCCGCCCGGCAGGGCCGACTCCGTGGCGCGGAGTTCGAGGCCGAGGGAGACGAGACGCTGCTGTGCCCCGTCATGGAGGTCGCGCTCGATCTGCCGGCGGCTCGCGTCCGCCGCCACGATGATCCGGGCACGCGAGGCGGTGAGCTCGGAACGGGCTTCGGCGCTGGCAATGGCGAGGGCCACGAGCTCGGTGAACTGCGAGAGGCGGGACTCCATGTCGCGGGGAAGCTTCCGTCCCTCCTTCGACTGCACGATGATCGCTCCCCAGAGCTCGCCGTCGACCTCGATCGGTGCCCCCACCCCGACCCTGGCGCCGACGGAGAGGGCCGTACGGGAGATCTCACTGCCGTCGTCCCGGTAGTTCGTCATCCGGGTGGGGCGCCCGGTCTCGGCGATGCGGGTGGTGAGGTTCTCCCCACCGAGGTGCGACTGGGTCCCCACGGGGAGTGGATCCTCCGCTCGCCTCCAACTGCCGACCACCCGGGCCGAGGCGTCCGCCTGGTAGCGGATGAGGAGGACCAGGTCCACGGCGAGGAGGTCACCGATCTCCTCGACCACCGAACCGAACAGCTCCGACGAGGACGACGGGCCCGCCGCGAGCGTCGCCACCCGTCGCAGCACGGCCTGCTCCTGGGCGAGCCGCGCCAGCTCGTCGACCAGGAGGGTGGTGGTGACGGCGACAGCCAGGAAGGCCACGAGCGCGACGAGATTGGGGTGGAAATCGACCGCGAACGTCCCGTAGGGCGGTGTGAAGAACGTGGCAGCAACGGTCTCGAGAGCGATGGTCACCAGCGCCGGTCGGAACCCACCGGCCACGGCGACGACGACCACGGCCAGAAGGGCCCACAGCAGGAACCCCGCCAGACCGAACGACGTCCGGACGGGCCAGACCGCGAGCGAGAGCAGCACGGGAGCGCCGACGGCGACCAACCACGCCACCCGCTTCCGGGCGGCGGTCGGCCGCTGGAGAACCCCCCTCACCAGCCGCCCGCGGACCGTCATGCTGCGACGGTAACTGCTCGCGCCCCGCACCCGTGCGGCGACGGGGCGACGTCGGGTCCCCCACCGTCACGGCGAGGTGGATCGGTGGGTACGGAGCACGGATAATGGACCGATGAGCAGAGCCCTCCGCGCTGGCGGCACTCCATGAGCGGGCCGGCGACCCGGGTCGTGCTGGCGGACGACGACGTGCTCCTGCGCGAAGGCATCGCCAGCGTGCTGCAGCGCTCGGGATTCGAGGTCGTCGGTCAGGCCGACGATGCCGTCGGCCTCCTCGACCTCGTCGAGCGCACCAGCCCGGACCTCGTGGTCGTCGACATCCGGATGCCTCCGGATCACGGCACCGAAGGTCTCGAGGCCGCCGCGGCCATCCGCCGTGACGCTCCCGGGGTCTCGATCCTCCTGCTCTCCGCCCACATCCAGGTCGACGAGGCCCTCGATCTGCTGCACGGCGGTACGGGGATCGGCTACCTGCTGAAGAGCCGGGTCACCGACGTGGGGGATTTCGTCGAGTCGGTGCGGCGGGTGGCGAGAGGCGGCTCCGTCATCGATCCCGGCCTGGTGAGCGAGCTGGTGACCACACGGCGGCGGAACGACCCGCTGGATGCGCTGACCCCGCGGGAGCGTGAGGTTCTCACCGCCATGGCCGAGGGCTACTCGAACGCCGGCATCGCCCGACGGCTCTACGTCAGCGAAGGCACCGTGGAGAAGCACGTACAGCGGATCTTCCCGAAGCTCCGGCTCTCCGAGACCACCGACGACCACCGACGTGTGCTCGCTGTCCTGACCTTCCTCGACGCGCGCACCTAGGTCCGCCCGCCGCCTCCGGCCCGTTCGATCAGATCCTGGACGGCCGCCCCCGAGAGCGTGGATTTCGACAGGAAGCCGACGGCGGGCATCGCCTCCACCAGATCCACCAGATCCTGTTCGGGATAGGTCGAGATCATGATCACCCGTGTGGGACGACCGTTGGCCGGGTCGGTCAACAGGCGAGCGAGGTCCAGCCCGCTCTCCGTTCCGAGGTTGACGTCGACGAGGGCTACGTCAGGTCGCAGTTCTTCTCGGCGGGCAACGGCCTCCGCTGTCGTCGACGCGACCCCGACCACCCGCAGTCCGTCACCTTCCAGGACCCGGCGGGCGGCCTCCAGGAACTCTTCGTTGTCATCGACGATCAGGAGGCGGAGCGGCATGGGTCTCATCAGCATGACCGGTCGCCGCCGCCGGGACCATGCAGCTAACAGGACAATTCGGGACCGGTCAGCCGGACGGGAGAAGTCCAGCTGGCGGGGAAGACCTCCGGGCCGTTCGGCGCGACCGTGATGCAGGGCACATCACGAGTTGCCCCTGACCCAGAGGAGAAGCACATGTCACACACCCTCGACCGGACGGCGACCGCAACGGCGATCCGACCGTTCGCCGTCCGGTTCCACGATTCGGAGCTCGACGAGCTCCGCACCCGCGTCACGGCCACGCGGTTTCCCGAGAGCGAACTCGTTCCGGACGCCTCACAGGGCGTCCAGTTGGCCACGATCCGGGAACTGGTGCGCTACTGGGCGACCGAGTACGACTTTCGGCGGGTCGAGGCGCGGCTGAATGCCGTCCCCCAGTTCGTGACCGAGATCGACGGGCTCGACATCCACTTCATCCACGTGAGGTCGCGCCACGAGGACGCCCTGCCGCTGATCATCACCCACGGCTGGCCCGGATCGGTCATCGAGATGCTCAACGTGATCGGGCCCCTCAGTGACCCGACCGCCCATGGGGGGAGCGCGGACGACGCGTTCCACCTGATCATCCCGTCGATCCCCGGCTACGGGCTCTCCGGGAAGCCGACGGGGACCGGCTGGAATCCGGCCCGTGTGGCCCGTGCCTGGGCGGAGCTCATGGACCGGCTCGGCTACACCGAGTACGTGGCCCAGGGTGGCGACTGGGGTGCGATCATCACCGATCTCATGGGCGTGCAGGCACCTCCCGGCCTCCTCGCCATCCATTCCAACATGCCGGGCGTCGTGCCTCCGGACATCTCGGCCCTGCTCGCACCGCTGCGTGCCGATTCCCCGTCGGCCGAGCTCTCCGAGGACGAGGACCGCGCCTTCGGGCAGCTGGCGCGTGTCTACACGCAGGGCATCGGCTACGCCGTCGAGATGGGGCTGCGCCCGCAGACCCTCTACGGGCTGGCCGACTCCCCCGTGGCCCTGGCCGCCTGGATGCTCGACCACGACGCGAACAGCTACGCGGACATCACGCGGGCGTTCGTCGACGGGCAGCCGGTGGGAGGGCTCACCCGGGACGAGGTCCTCGACAACATCACGCTGACGTGGCTGACCGACACCGGGATCTCGTCGGGACGCCTCTACTGGGAGAACTCGCTCGGCTTCTTCGACGTCAAGGGCGTCACCGTGCCGACGGCGGTCAGCGTCTTCCCCGGGGAGCTCTTCCAGGCTCCGCGGAGCTGGGCCGAGAATGCCTACCCAGGCCTCGTGTACTTCAACGAGGTCGAGCGAGGTGGCCATTTCGCCGCCTGGCAGGAGCCACGGCTGTTCGCGGACGAGGTCCGCGCCGGCTTCCGATCGATCCGCTGACCGATCGGCTGCGTGTGCGACCACCCGCCCCGGCCCGGGCAACGGGCCGGGGCGGGTCCGTCCGCACCGATCCGGCGGCTCTCACGTCGCACCTTCCGATCTACCCACCAACAACCGACAACACAGGAGGAACAACACCATGAGCACCATCACGACAATGGACGGGACGGAGATCTTCTACAAGGACTGGGGTTCGGGCCAGCCGATCGTGTTCAGCCACGGCTGGCCGCTGTCGGCCGACGACTGGGACGCCCAGATGCTCTTCTTCGTGAATCACGGCTTCCGGGTGATCGCCCACGACCGTCGCGGACACGGCCGTTCCGCGCAGACCGGCTACGGACACGACATGGACCACTACGCCGATGACCTGGCCGAGCTGACCGCCGAGCTCGACCTTCACGACGCCGTACACATCGGCCACTCGACCGGTGGTGGCGAGGTCGTCCGCTACCTGGCCCGCCACGGTGAGGGCCGCGTGGCCAAGGCGGTGCTCATCGCCGCCGTGCCGCCGCTCATGGTCCAGACGGACGCCAACCCCGGCGGCCTGCCCAGGAGCGTCTTCGACGACTTCCAGGCCCAGGTGGCCACCGGCCGGTCCGAGTTCTACCGCAACCTGGCCTCCGGGCCCTTCTACGGCTTCAACCGGCCCGGCATCGAGCCCTCGGAGGCCCTCATCCAGAATTGGTGGCGCCAGGGGATGATGGGAGGGGCCAAGGCCCACTACGACGGGATCGTCGCCTTCTCCCAGACCGACTTCACCGAGGACCTGAAGGGCATCACCGTGCCCGTGCTGGTCATGCACGGCGACGACGACCAGGTGGTCCCCTACGCCGACTCGGGCCCGCTGGCCGCGGCACTCCTGCGGAACGGCACGCTCAAGACCTATGTCGGTTTCCCCCACGGCATGCCGACGACCGAGGCCGGGACGATCAACGCCGACCTGTTGACCTTCATCCGGTCCTGACCGCGCCGGGACCAGGCCCGGCGCCGCCCTTCCCGACTCCCGGTCCGGTCGGGCGGTGCCGTGCCGATCCCGGATCCAGCACCCACCGGCGTACACAGCGTTCCCTTCCAGGCTCCCGTCAGACCGCAACGCTGGTGCTCGTCCGCTGCCCGTCGCCGCCGGCGACCCGATCGAAGAACGAGGAATGATGCGCTCCGCCGACGACGCGTTGCTGGAACCTGGACACACCGCTCGGCCCCACCGGGGCGAGACGACCCTCCGTCGGTTCCTCGGCAATGAGACCGGGAGCGCACTCGTGGTCATGGCGGCTGCGCTGGCCGCACTCACCTGGATCAATCTCGATCCGAGTACGTATGCGCACGTCTGGGGCTCCGACCTCTCGATCCGGATCGGTCACGTGGGTCCCTCCCACACGCTTCGCTTCTGGGTCAACAGCGGGCTCATGACGCTCTTCTTCTTCGTCGTGGGCCTCGAGGTCCGGCGCGAGTTCGACCTCGGGGAGCTACGTGACCATCAGCGTGCGGTGATCCCGATCGCGGCGGGCCTGGGCGGCATCGTCGTCCCGGTGGGCGTCTTCCTGGTCTTCAACACCGGCCATCCGAGTGCCCACGGCTGGGGGGTCACGATGCCGACCGACACGGCGTTCGCGCTGGGCATGCTCGCGCTGGTCGCCAGTAGGGCCTCCGACCGACTCCGGATCTTCATGCTGACCGTGTCGATCGCCGACGACGTCGTGGCCCTCACGGTGATCGCCACGGTCTACTCGGAACATCTCCACCCCGGCGCCCTGCTCGTCGGGCTCGCCCTGTTCGCCGCACTGGCGTCAGCGACCCTGGTCAGCTCCTACCGCTGCATACTCTGCGCCTCACTCGCCGCGGCATCGTGGTTGGCCCTGTCGGAATCCGGGGTGGATCCCATCCTCATCGGTACCGCCCTCGGCCTGCTCACTCCGGCCACACCGGCCCGGCGTGGAGACCTCGAGCGGGTGACCGACCGGTTCCGGACGTTCCGTGAGCAACCAACTCCCGATCTCGCCCACACGGCCCACCTCGCCATCAGGACCACGATCTCGCCGAACGAGCGGCTCCAGCGCCTCTGGCACCCGTGGACCAGCTACCTGATCGTTCCCCTGTTCGCACTCGCCAATGCCGGGATCACCCTGAATATCGGGTTCCTCCGTCACGCGATCACGTCGCCGATCGCCCTCGGGATCCTGGTGGGGGGTGTCGTCGGCAAGCCGGTCGGCGTGATCGGATCCGCCTACGCAGCCGCGCGCTCCTCCAGGGGACGGCTGCGCCCACCCGTCGGTTGGGCCGGCCTGGCGGGGGGTGGGATGGTCTCGGGCATCGGCTTCACCGTCTCGCTGCTGATCGCCAGCCTCGTCTTCAACGGGGTCGACCTCGAGGATGCCAAGGTCGGCATACTCGCCACCGCGCTCCTGGCCGCACTGCTCACGTGGGTGGTGTTCCTCGTCACGTCCCGGATGCCCGAACACCGCAGGGCCCGGGCACTGCTCGGGTCGGCCGATTCCATCATCGATCTGACCGTGCCGGTGGATCCGGACCGGGACCACATCCGGGGACCGGAGGAGGGCCTGGTCACTGTGGTGGAGTACGGGGACTTCCAGTGTCCGTTCTGTGGCCGGGCCGAACCGGTGCTGCGCTCCCTGCTGAGTGAGTTCGGGGACCTCCGCTTCGTGTGGCGCCACCTCCCACTCACCGACGTGCACCCGCTGGCCCAACTGGCGGCCGAGGCGGCGGAGGCGGCGGCACACCAGGGTGCCTTCTGGGCGATGCACGATCGACTCCTCGGGGGCCAGCCGCGCCTCGGACCGGCGGACCTGGTGGCGCATGCGCAGGCACTCGGACTGGATGTGGACCGGTTCATGGACGATCTCGCTTCGCACGTAGGTGCCGGTCAGATCATCGACGACACCACCGGGGCCGACCACAGCGGTGTGATCGGGACCCCCACCTTCTTCATCGACGGCCGGCGCTACCAGGGACCTTTCGACATCGGTGCCCTCGCCGAGTCCGTACGAACGGCACGCGTCCGCACCCTGTCAAGTGGGTCGACCCGGTCGACGCCGTCGGACCGGGCCATTCGCCGTGCGCTGACGATCCGGGACCCGCTGTAGCGTGCGCGCTACTCCCCCGTCCATCAGTGGGTGGCGGTCGAGAGCCTGAGCTGGTCCCACAGGAACGCGCCGAGCCGGCTCGTCCACCACGGGCCGTCGACGGTCAGTGCCGTCGTGGACCCGGTGTCGGACCGCTCCACCTGGTAGCTGGCGTTGCCGGGCGCCCGGAAGGTGTCGTAGGTCTCGAACGCATCCGGCGCGGCGAGGTGGCTGGCAGTGTCCCCTACCCCGGACCGCCGTCGACCTGCTCGCCGTCGATCGCCGCCGTCCTCCACGCGCACGCCGCGTTCCGATCGGTGGACGAGGTGGTCTTCGACCTGCCGTTCTCGATCGACCACGAGGACTACGTCCAGATCCTCACCGACATGGTCGAACGACTCGGGCCGGCGCTCGGCTGGAGGCCGGGGCGCACCGGCCGGGCGGCGACTGACGCGCGGGCCGGGGGCCCCAGGCGCCCGGCCGTCGGGCAGCTAGCCCCGCTCCTCCAGGCGCCCGTCGGCATGGCGGGCGAACCGTCCCGCGCCGCGGGGCTGCACCGGATCGTCGGTGGGCCAGGGCCAGCCCCCGAACCCGGTCGCCTGGTAGTCCGTGATGGCCTGCTCGATGCCGGCCCGGTCGTTCATCACGAAGGGCCCGTACTGGGCGACCGGCTCCCCGATGGGCCGACCCTGGAGCACGAGCACCTCCGCACCCGGTGAGCCGCCCGTCACCGTCACGGGCTCGTCGGCGCGGACGACGACTCCCGTCGAGGCGTCCACCACGTGCTCCCCCACCGCCATCGAGCCCTCGAACACGTAGAGGGTCCGCACGGTCTCGGCCGATGCCGCCGCCGGGAGCGTCCAGCCGGCGAACGGGTCGAGCACGAGGTGCCAGATGGCCAGGTCGGCGTCGCGACGCGACCCGTAGGAGTCGGGAGGCGGCGCCAACGGCTCGACGCCGTCGACACGACCGGCGATGACCGTGAGCTCGCCCCGCCGCCCGGCGTCGTCGACCCGGGACACCTTCGGGATCTCCTCCGCCCACTGCATGGTGAAGTACGGGTCGACCATCTTGTCGGCGGCGGGAAGGTTCAGCCAGATCTGGAACAGCTCGGTGGTGTTCGGCCCCGTGCGGTCGAGCAGGGGGAACATCTCGCAGTGGACGATGCCCGCACCCGCGGTCAGCCACTGCACGTCACCACGACCGAACCGCGCCGTCGCCCCCAGCGAGTCCGAGTGGTCGATGAGGCCCTGGCGCACGAACGTGACCGTCTCGAAGCCGCGGTGGGGGTGCTGCGGGAACCCGGGGACCACGCTGCCGTGGTACATGCTCCAGCCGTCGCTGCCCGAGAAGTCCATGCCGATGTCGCGTGCCTCGAGGCCGGCCGCCGGGCCCAGGTGCTCGTTGGCCGCCGGATAGCGGTCGAGGTGGTGGACGCAGAAGAGGAACGGGTCGGCGGTCCCCCAC
>CAZULR010000032.1:0-15241 GCA_964621235.1 uncultured Acidimicrobiaceae bacterium | reverse complement strand
CGGCGACCGACACATCGGTGAAGGCCTACTACGCACTGCGCCGGAAGGACTAGGCGGGCGGCGGGGTGCCCGGTTCCCCGGGCGGCTCGCTCAGTCCTCCGGCCAGAGCCGGTCGCGCAACCCGGAGGCCCGGGCGACCGGCCGCTCGATGGCCGTCCGGATCGTCTCCTCGCTCCCGATGACGGACACCTCGTCCTTCGCCCGGGTGACCGCGGTGTACAGGAGCTCGCGTGTCAGGATCGGCGAGTCGACGGTGGGCAACGACACCACGGCGTGCGGGAACTCTGAGCCCTGGCTCTTGTGGATCGTCATGGCCCACCACGCCTCGGACGAACCGAGACGGGCGGGAGCGAGGCGGCGAAGGCCCGGCGCACCGGCCATCACCACCCAACGGCCGTCCGGGGCCACCACGACGACGCCGACGTCACCGTTGGCGAGCCGGTTGACGGGATCGTTGTGGGTCACCATCACCGGGGTGCCGACCCGGGGCCACCCGCCCCGCAGCACGGTGGGGACCGACTCCTCGGCGGCCGCATCGATCAGGTCGGACCACTCGAAGAGCCCGAACGGCCCGCGTCGGACGGCGGCGAGCACCTTGACGCGCGTGGCGGCCCCGAGCGCCGCCGGGCCGTCGTCGGCCACCGCGGCGGCGACGACGTCCACCGCCGCGGCCACGATCCGGCTGCGCAGTGCGGCGAGGCCCGCCGGATCGTCCGGTCGGATCCAGTGGACACCGACGCCGCCGGCCAACCGGTCGAGCACGCCGGCGGCGTCTCCATCCCGGATGGCCAGAGCGAGGGCGGCGATCTCCGAGCCGGAGTCGAAGCGGTGCCCACGACGGAGCTCGGTGACCCGTCCGGCGAGCGGGGCCCTGGTCGACCCGTCGGACTCCCCTCCCGGTCCGACCATGTCCCCCAGAACCGTGCCGGCCTCGATGCTGGCGAGCTGGAACGGGTCGCCGACCAGGACGAGCCGTGCCTCCGGACGCATAGCGTCGAGCAGTCGGGAGAGCAGCGGCAGCGATACCATCGACGTCTCGTCGATGACGACCAGGTCGTGCGGGAGCGGATCCTCCCGGTCGTGGCGGAACGCCGTGCGCGACCGCCGGCCCAGCAGCCGGTGGATGGTCGTCGGCTCGATGTCCCGGAGCGCCGCCGCCCGGTCGGTGTCGATCTGCCCGGCGTGGAGCAGGGCCGCCACCTGTGCCTCGACGGCCTCCTTCATCCGGGTCGCCGCCTTGCCGGTCGGCGCGGCCAGCGCCGCCCGCACCACCGTCCCCCCGGCCTCCGCCACACCGAGCGCCGCGCCGAGGATGCGGGCCACGGTGTGCGTCTTGCCGGTGCCCGGCCCTCCGGCGATGACCGTGACCGGTCGGGTGAGCGCCCGTCGCGCCGCCACGAACTGGAGGTCGACCGATCCGTCCTCGTCCAGCGGGATGCCGCCGAACACGGCCGCCAGGGCTGCGTCCACCGTGGCGTCGTCAACGGACCGCCCGGGCGAGGTGTCGTCACGCCGCTGCTCCAACTGCGCGGCGACCTCGACCTCGAACTGCCAGAACCGTTGCAGGTAGAGGCGGAACCCGTCGAGGACGAGCGGGCGGAGGCCCCCGTCGACATCCCCACCCACCACTGTCGGGACCGACACGATGGCGGACGCCGCCAGCTCGGCCCGCCAGGCCTCGGGCTCGGGCAGCGACACGTCACCGGACGTCCCCTGGTCGTCGCGGGCCGCCACCACCTGATCGTGGACGGTGCGGAGATCGAGGCACACGTGGCCGAGCCGGGTCGCCCGCGCGGCGAGCGCCACGGCCAGCAGGCAGTTGTCCGCCGGCCGCACGGCGGCCCGGCGGAGCACGGCGCGGACCAGCTGGACCTCGAAGTCACCGACGACGTCCGCCTCGATCCACGGGTGCAGCATCCCGGCGACCTCGTCGGTGGCCCAGCCGGCGGGACCGGGGGGGGTCGTCACCGGCCGACCCCGGCGAGCCGCCCGGCGAGCAGCGCGCTGGCATCGTCCAGCAGGCCGTCGGGAAAGCCCCACGAGAACACGCCGTGGGGGGCACCGGCACCGGCTGCACCCGGCGGCCCGGTCATCCCCCGCACGAACAGATACGCCGCCCCGGTGATGGAGGCGGGCGGGGCGCCGACAGGACGGCGCGAGCGCAGGTACCGGTGGATCGCCACGCCGTAGAGGAGCGCCTGGAGCGGGTAGTGGTGCTCGGCCATGGCCTCGACCATCCGCTCCACGGCGTAGTCACCAGGTCCCGGCTCGGCACCGCGCGGGGTCAGTCGGTTGGTCTTGTAGTCGGCGATGACGAACGAGTCGCGACCGCCGAGCCTGACGCGGGCGACCAGATCGACGGACCCGGTGAGGTAGCCGGCGAGCCGGACGTCGATGACACCGTCGGCCACCGCCGCCGCCCACGGGCGCAACGGGTCCCCGGCCGGGAGGTGGTCGAGGAGGAGCCCGCCGAGGTCCACGATCGACGGCCGGCGGTCGCCCCCGCCGACGCGCATGTCGAACGCCAGCTCGTCGAGCCGGTCCCGGCGTCCGAGGTCGGCGAGGCGTGTGTCGCCGAAGAGGGGTCCGAGGGGTGTCTCGATGGCGTCCCGCAGGCCGGCGACCAGGAGCCCGCTCCCCTCGGTCCCGGGGGGTCCGAGGAGGTCCGCACGGGCCCCGCTCCGGGCGAACTCGGCCTCCACCGATGCGGTCACCTCGGCGTCCAGGTCCTCGGCGTGGAAGTCCACCCGTTCGAGCACCGCGTGCACGAACGTGCCGAACTCGGTACCGGCCCGCAGCGCACCCAGTGCACCGGAGCCGGAAGGGGCGGCGCCCGTCGGCTCGACGCCGCCACCGGGCCCGTCCCCCTCGACGGCCCCCTCGTCCGCAGCACCGGCGTCGGCCCCGGTGGTGTCGTAGGGGTCGAACGATCCTGACGCCGCGCCGGCCGTGATCGCCGAGAACGACCAGCGGTGCACGGAACGGTCGAGCTCGGTGGCGAACCGGCTCACTCCCAGAGGGGTCGTGCGGGCGGCCCCGGCCTCGCCCGTCCAGGGACCGTCCGGCGCGGGCGGGTCCGTGATCGCGGTGATCGTGATCGTCCCGTCCGACGCCCGTGCGAGTGCGCCGAGCGACTCGGCGACGTCCGCCTCGGGTGGGATCACGCACGAGCCGGTGCGGAACACCGCGGGATCGATCGCCCCCGTCGCGGGGTCGCGGGCGAACAGGAACCGGCTGAGGGCCCGGGTCGAGCTCGACTTGCTGTTCACCCACCAGACGGCGGTGTGGTGCTGGGCCCGCGTCAACGCCACATACAGCAGGCGGAGCTGCTCGGAGGCCTCCTCGGTGCGTGCCCGCTTCTTGCGCCGCTCCGCCTCGGAGGCGTCCGGCCAGTGCTTCCCCTTGGCGAGGTCCATCGTCCGCCGACCGGACTCCGGATCCGTGTACACCACGTCCTCCGGGTTCCGGCCCGGCCGCCACAGCATCGGCAGGCACACCACGGGGAACTGGAGTCCCTTGGCCTTCCAGACCGTCATGATCTGCACGGCCTCGGCCTCCGACTCGACGCGCCGCGCCACGACGTCGCCGTCGAGCTCGAGGTCCCCCTCCGACTCCGGTGGGCTGTCGAGGAGCCCCACCAGTCCGGCGACGCCGGACATCCCCTGGGGCGCATGGTCGTGCAGCAGCTCGGCGAGGTGCTCGAGATCGGTGACGTTGCGGTCGCCGTCGTACCGGGCGAGCAGGCGGCTCACGACCCCCGACTCCGCCCAGATGTCGGCGAGCACCTCGGCCACCGGTTGGGACGCCAGACGTGACGTCCACTCCCCCAGTCGCTCCTGCAGGGCCGCCAGCTCCTCGTCGGTCGCGCCCGCCACACGCTGGGGCTCCCACGACGCGAACCAGGAGAGGGCGAAGGCCCGCACCCGACCGAGGTCGGAGGGTCGCTCCATGGCCGAGAGCAGCAGGCGCACCTGGTCGGCTGCCCAGGACGACAGGACACTGCCCGCACCGGCGACGACGGCGGGCACGCCCTGGCGCCGCAGGGCGCTCTGGGCCGCACGTCCGTGGGCGCCTGACGTCACGAGCACCGCGATGTCCGAGGGGCGCAGTCGACGGCCGCCGCCCTCGGCGTCGGCATCGGGGATCGTCGACTCGTCGAGCAGCTTGCGGATGTGGGCGACCAGATCCCGGTTGACGATCCGGGCGGTCCGGGGCGTGCTCGGCAGGTTCTGGCTGCGTGGCAGCCAACCACCGGCCGCCACCCTGACGTCCAGGCCCGAGAGTGACCGACCTTCGGCGTCACGCATGCGCAGCGCCTCGTGCTCCTCTGACGCCCGGACGGGCACGTAGGCGATGGCGTCGTCGCCGAACGTCGCTCCGTCGAAGAGGTGGTGCATGGCGGCGATGGCACCGCCGTCCGACCTCCAGTTGGTGTCGAGCGTGAACCGGTCCGTTCCCGACTCCGGACCGACGGCCTGCAGGTACACCGAGATGTCGGCGCCGCGGAACCGGTAGATGGCCTGCTTCGGGTCGCCCACGAGCACCAGCGTGCAGTCCGGCGCCGACGGGCCGAACAGCGTCGAGAAGATCTCCCACTGGACCCGGTCGGTGTCCTGGAATTCGTCGATCAACACGACGGAGAACCGCTTGCGCAGCGCGTCGACGACGGAGGTCGAGGTGTGGTCCACGAGCGCGGACCGCAGCTGGTGCAGGACGTCGTCGTAGCCCATGGTGCCCGACCCGAGGCGCCGGTCGACGAGGTTCGCCCGTGCGGCCAGGACGAGCTCGCGCAGCCGCAACTCGGCCGGCGTGGCGCCCGGTCGGTCGCGGATCGGCTCGAGGACCATGTCGGGGTCCCCCACGAAGCGTTCGGTCGCCTTGACCAGGTCCGGGAGCGTCGGGAGCTCGTCGAGCGGGAGCCCGCCGGTCGATGCCGTGGCGAGGACGTCGGCACAGGCGTGGCGAACCAGGTTGGCGACATCGGTGGTGAGGCGGGCGTCGGGGTCGATGGCGGACGACAGGCCCAGCGTGCTGCGCACCTGTCCGGCGAAGCTGTGCATGGTCGAGATGGCCGCCGAGTCGAAGTCGGCGACGGCGCGCTCGAGGCGCTCTTGTCGCTCCCCGCGCTCCTCGGATGCCAGGTGCGCCGAGAGCTCGTCCTTGCCGAAGGTCACAGATTTGCCGGCGAGCGCGGCCGCCGAGGCCACCATTTGGCCCCGGATCCGCGACCGCAGCTCGGCGGTCGCCGCCCGGGTGAACGTCACGATCAGCAGCTCGGAGGGCGCCACCTTCTGCTCGGCCAGGAAGCGCGTGGCCAGCGCGGCCAGCGTGAAGGTCTTGCCGGTTCCGGCGCTGGCCTCGATGGCCACCTGGCCCGACGGCAGCCGACCATAGAGGGGGAAGGTCCGATCGGCGGACGTCACGGCACCTGCTCCGTGGTCGCGTCGACCGTCCCCCACAGGCGCCGGGCGTACCGCTCGACACGGTTGCCGGGGCCCTCAGGATCGTCGACGCCACCGGGGAGCTCGTCGAGCTCGTCCACGTCGATGTCACCGAACACCAGCCGGACCGCGGGACGGGTGCCGTCGCCACCGCCACGGTGGTTCCTCCACTTGTCGTCCGGTGCCTTCCCGCTGTGCACGGCCGGCGAGTACGCGGCGAACAGCGGGAGGGGCTCGGTCAGGCCCTTCCGGTAGAGGTCCACCACCAGGCCAAGAGCGTCGACCGCCAGGGCCCGGAGGTCCGGGGCGGCGACCGGTACCAGCTCGATCGGCTTCAGCGGCTTGTCCTTGCCCTCGGCACGGGTGACGACCACCGCGTGCCACGCCGTCGTCGGTTCCGAACCCACCAGCATCATGAGGTCGAGCCACGCCTCGACCCGGTAGATGTCCTTCGGACGGTTGAACAGGATCCGGCCCGATCCCGCACGCGGTGGGGCGAGGGTCAGCGGCACCGTGCCCACGATCCGGGTGCCGTCGGCCACCGCCACGTCGACCGGGTGGAGCTCCGCGATCCCGGGGGCGATGTCGCGGAGCGCGGCCTCGGCAAGCATGGCGCCCACCTCGGACGACAGACCGGCGAACAGTGCGTCCTCGAGCACGCCCGGGGGCAGGGAGCCCTTCGCCCGCTCCCTGCGTCGCCAGGCCGCGTCATCGGTGCCACGCCGCCTGGCGTCCAGCAGGTCCTGGCCGACGCGGTACAGCTCCAGGCCGTCCAACTCCACGGGGAGGATGTCCTGCACCTCGTCGGCGGCCCGGGGCAGACTCGCCTCCAGGGTGCGGCGCACGAACGTGCCGACGGGGTCGCGGAGGAACGACCGCAACTCCTCCAGCTCCACGGTCCCTCCGGTGGAGGCGCCGATCGGCTCATCGAGGAACGGCGGACGTTGCAACGGCCGAGCCCGTCGGCCCTCCGCACCCGTGCGGTCCCGATCGGCGAAACTCCACGGCGTCGGTGTGCCCAGTTCGCCGGGCACCAGGCACGCCTCGTCGAACGGGTGACGCGGGTGGGCCACCTCCAGGGTCGTGCGCGCCGCCGCCCGGTCCTCCTCGAGATGGAGGGCCACGACGGCGTCGAAGAGCTCGGCTGCCGGGACGACCTGGGGCACCACATGGTTCGAGCGGATGTCACGACCATCACGCACGACGAGAAGGTGGTCGCCGGCCGCGAGCACCGCCTCGAGCAGCCACTGGCGGGACTCGGACCGCTGGTCCGGGTCGCCGGGTTGCGCCGCGGCGGCAATCAGGTCCGAGGCGTCGGGCGCCGTCGCCCCCAGGGCGTCCTGGTCGAGGCCGAGGATGCAGACCACCGGGAACGGCACCCACCGGAGCGAGGCCAGCGACGTCACCGTCACCCCGCCGCGGAAGAAGTCCGGGCGCCCCGGCGACTCGTCGAGCCTCCCCTCGAGAAGCCGGCGGAGGTCGAGGAGACCGAGGGGTACGGCGGCGCCACGGGCCGACCCGGCGGCGCTCTCCTCGACCTCGCGGAGCATCCGTTCGAGCGCCTCCAACTGCCAGGCCTGGTCGGGGGCGGCGAACAGGTCGGCGCAGGTCACCCGCAAGAGATCGGCCCACTCCCCCACCTCGTGCTCGACTCCCGATGCGTGGCCGGCCAGTCCGGCCAGGCGCTCGAGGACGACGGCGAACGTGCCGAGGAGCTCGGCGTCGCCGGTGTCGACGCCGAACGGGGCGACTCCGCCGATGGCGAGGTCGAGATCCGAGTCCGCTACCGCCGAGCCCAGCAACAACCGGTCGAGGGCCGCCTGCCACGTGTTGCCGACGACGGATTCCGGTACGCCGAAACGCGACCGGTGACCCGGGTCCAGCCCCCAGCGCACCTGGGTCTCCTCGGCCCATTCGGCGAGCACGCCAAGGTCGTCGTCGTCGAGGCCGAACCGGGCCCGGACCGGTGCGAGCGAGACGAAGTCGAGCACGTCCGCCATCCCGAACCGACCGGACACCAGGTCGAGGAGGGCGGAGGTCGCGCCCATCACCGGATTGGCGGACCGGATCGACCGGTCGGCGATGCGGTAGCGGAGCCGGGGAGGGCCGTCGTCGTCGTCCGCGGTACTCCCGGCGTGGCCGAAGACGGCCTCCACGAGCGGGGCGAACTTCTCGAGGTTCGGGCAGACCACGAGGACGTCCTCCTCCGTCAGTCGCCCGTCCGCGTCGTCCAGGAGGTGGAGGATGGCGTCCCGGGTGACCTGCACCTGCCGCATCGCGCCGAAACAGGCGTGGAACCGCACGGAGCGGTCCGAGGGATCCACCGCGGCGGGCACGGCCACCGCATCGCCGCGGATGTCCGACTGCAGCCGCCCGAGCAGGTTCGACCGGGGCGGAGGGACCGACATCACCCGGACAGGTCGGTCGGACTCCCGGTCGAGCCCGTCGGCCAGGAGCAGCGCCGACTCACGCGGCAACCGGCCCCACGACCGCAGCAGGGGCTGGTGGACGTCGCGTCCGGTGGGATCCTCGGACCGGAGGCGGGCCCGTCCGCCGGTCGGCCGGGGCCACGACGTGAGCAGCGCCGTGGGGTCGAAGCCGTGGGGCTCGAGGAGGAACAGGTGCACCTGGCGCTCCCGCGCCACCGCGTCGACCAGCGGCAGGAAGTCACGTCCGGGGAGGGAGGTGAAGCCGAAGAGCAGGAGCCGTGCCGGCAGGTCGAGCTGGATCGAGCCGGACCGGACGAGGTCCAGGACCCCCGCCATCCGCTCGGGGGGACTGGGAGTCCCGATCTCCTCGCGCAGCAGGCGCCAGAGCCGCGGCTGCCAGGCCTCGTGCGCCTGGATCGGCTCGAGCATGCCGTCCACCGAGCCCCCGTGGGGACCCGCCGGGTCGGCCCAGGCGCGGACCATCTCCGGACGGTGGAGGTGGTAGCGGTCGAAGAGGTCGGCGACCGTGCGGACCCGGGAGAAGCGCGAGGCACCGACGGAGAGTGCCGTGAATTCGGGAACCGTCCCGTCCGCGGCGACGTCGTCGAAGACGGCCAGGAGCGGCCACACCATCCGGTCGATCTGCCAGGGATCGCCTCCGTCGGGCGGTGCATCGGGTGCGACCGGAGCGGCGTCCAGCACGAGGTTGCGCAGCGACCCGGGATAGGCCCGTCGGAAGTTCGCGGCGATGCCGTCATCCGCCCCGGGACCGCTCGCACCAAGATGGCGGGCCAGCTCGAGGGAGACCCACCGGCGCAGTCCGTCGGAGGGGACGGCCAGCCACTCGGCCTCCATCGGGTCGAGCGGATCGGCCAGCACCACATCCGCCATGCGGGACACGAGGACGTCCGCGCGGCCGGCCGAGTAGAGGTGCAGCCCGGATGCCCCACGTGCGTCGCCCACGGAAGGCGACCTTACTCACGGGGTGCGACACCGACCTGGGCCGTGCCCGACGCGGCGCGCCTCCCGCCGGATCACACCTTCGGCGGCCGGCGGGTGCAACGATGGCCCCGGCGTCCCGACTGCGGGGCCATCAGCTCCAGGAGGTACTCATGGGATTCTTGACAGCGGCCTCGTCGGGAAGTGGCGCAGGACTTGGTTTCGTCTTCGGACTCGCCTTCTACATCCTGTTCGCACTGCCCGTGTGGGGCACCTACCAGAAGGCGACGCCGCAGGGCGATCCGGCATGGGCGGCGTTCGTCCCCATCTACAACTGGATCGTCCTGCTCCGGGTGGCCGGGCGTCCCAAGTCCTGGGGCTGGTTCCTCCTGCTCTACCTGATCCCCTACGTGGGTTGGCTCGCCTTGTTCATCGTCGCGATCTTCGTCCTCAACGACCTGTCGAAGAGCTTCGGCCACGGGGCCGGGTTCACGGTCGGTCTGGTCTTCTTCCCGATCCCCATCCTGCCGATCATCTTCTGGTTCATCCTCTGGCTCGGCAAGAGCACCTACCTCGGACCGAAGGGTCCAGCGGCCATGGCCGGTGCCGGCGGCTACGCGGATCCCGGGTATCCGGCCCAGGGCGGCTATGTGCCACCGCCGCCGCCCGCCGGCTACCCGCAGCAGCCGGGCTACCCGCAGCAGCCGGGCTACCCGCCGCCGCCCCAGCCGGGCACGGCCTACCCGGCGCCTCCCCCACCGCCCGGTGCGACCCCGCCGCCGCCTGCCCCGGGTGCCGTGCCGCCGCCACCACCACCAGGCGCCCCGCCGCCGCCGCCGCCTCCGATCGAGTCCAACGAACCGCCGGAGGCACCCCAGGTCTGACCGGCCCCGCCCGGCCCCTTCGAGGGGATCAGCCCTGGCGGTGCGCCGTCCAGCATGTCCAGGATCGCCACCGCCAGCGCCCGCGCCGACACCGGGTCGAGCTCGACGGCGACACGGGCTGACGCCCCCCGTGACGGGTTGCGCAGGTCCACGTTGAGGGTGTGGTCGGCCGGGGCGTGGACCGGGTGGTCGAAGTAGACCGACGCGTCCGTCACGGGGAACCACCCCTCCGCCCCCTTGCCACTGCCGGCGACCGCCAGGGTCGTCGTCCGGTACGTGCACATCGGGGTCCCTCCTTTGCTGGTCGTCGCGGTCAGGCCGACAGGTGCCGGCCGAAGAAGGTCCAGATCCGGTCCCAGCCGTCACGGGCGGCGTCGGGGCGGAAGCTCGGTCGGTCGGTGTTGAAGAAGGCGTGGCCCGCCCCCTCGTAGGTGTGGAATTCGAACTCCTTGCCGGCGGCCCCCAGTACCCGCTCGAACTCGGCGACCTCCTCCGGGCCCGGATACTGGTCGTCGGCACCGAACAGGCCGAGGAGCGGGCAGCGCAGGCTCCCGACAAGATCACCGAGCGGTCCGATCCTGAGTGGGAACTCGTCCGGCGGTGCCGTCAGCACGAACGCGCCGTAGCAGTCGACGGCGGCATCGAGGTCCAGGCTGCAGGCGGCCAGGAACGACTGGCGCCCACCCGAGCAGAAGCCGATGGTCGCCACCTTGCCGTTCGACCCGGCCTGGGCGCGCAGGTGGGCCGCGGCCCCGGCCACGTCCCCGACCAGGCGCTCGTCGGGCACGCCGCCGTTGGCCCGGGCGACCGCGGCGGCGTCGTCGGGTGCCGCACCCGGTGCCTCGCGGCAGTACAGATTGGGACACACCGCCAGGTAGCCGTTCGCCGCGAACCGCCGGGTGATCTCCTTGGTGGCGTCGTCCCAGCCCGGCATGTGGTGGATGACGACTACCCCGCCGGCCGGTGCGGCGTCGAGCGGCACGGCCAGGTAGGCCTCGACGGTGTCACCGCCGTATCCGGCGAACTCCACCGTCCGTGCGGTCAGGTCTCCTGCGGTCATCTGATCCCCTCCCCGGGTCCTGGTCCGTCGGTGTCTTCGGAGGTGGTGTCGAGCTCCGTGAGGAGCTCGACGAGCCGTCGCGCCTTGGCGGCCTGCTCGTCGCGGAAGGACTGGATGCGGGCCAGGGTGTCGTCGAGCCGGGCGAGCAACCGGTCGTTGGCCTCCGTCGCCTCTCGGAGGAGGGCGCGGCGCCGCTCCGGGCCGGCGTCGCCCCAGCGGAACTCGGACCGGACGCGGTCGAGCGCGTCGGCGTCGGGCGTCTCCAGGACCATCCGGACCTCGGCCAGGGAGAACCCCAGCAGCTCCTGGAGATCACGGATCCGTGTGACCCGGGCCATGTCGGCCGGCAGGTAGAGGCGCTCGCCCCCACCGCGGTGGCCGCTCGGCCGGATCAGGCCGAGCTCCTCCCAGTAGCGGAGGGTGCGTGTCGTGACGCCGGTGCGCTGGGCCAGCTCGCCGATGGGCAGGACGTCGCCGGTCGAGAGCGTCGCCTCGGCCGCGGTCACGGCAGTGCCTCGGTGTCGGCACCCACGGCTTCGGCGGCGGACAGGTCGGACGGGGTGGCGATGACCTGGTCGCCCTCGGCGTCGGACTCGTCGCCCTCGGTGTAGACATAGCGCCCACCCCGCAACCACGAGGCCCAGGCCGCCAGCAGGCTGGCCACGATGGCGAAGTCGAGCGCGGCGTGCAGGCCCGCCAGGAACGAGCGGCTGATGAGGCCCGGGAAGAAGCTGCGTCCGGTCAGCGCCGCCTGCTGGGCCGGGGTGAGCTGGGCCAGCACGTGCGGGCCCACGAGGTGCTGGACCGGGTTGTAGCCGAGGAAGGCGGCGAACAGCGTCGACACGGGCGAGAGGTGGGCCACCCGTTCGGCCACGTCGGTCGGCACGCCGTGGGCGACGAGCCCGTGGAGCAGGTTGGCGGACAGCGACGCGGTGACCCCGATGATCATGAGGGTGAAGAAGATCCCGATCGAGAGGACCTGGGCCGAGTTCTGGAACGTGGTGTTCATGCCCGAGCCGGCACCGCGGTGCTGGGCCGGCAGGCTGTTCATGACGCCGGCCCGGTTGGGCGAGCCGAACGAGGCCATGCACAGGCCGGTGGCGAAGAGCAGGACGGCGAAGAGCCAGTAGGGGAAGTCGACGGGCAGCAGCTCGAGCAGGACGAAGCTGGCGGCGGTGCCGAGCATGCCCCCCGTGGCGAAGGGGCGGGGACCGAACCGGTCCGACAACACCCCCGACAGCGGTCCCGCGACGAGGAACCCGAACGTCAACGGCAGCATGGCGATGCCGGCCCAGAGCGGCGTCACGGTGAAGGCGTAGCCGTGCAGCGGCAGCCAGATGCCCTGCAGCCAGATGATGAGCATGAACATGAGACCGCCCCGGCTGAGGGCGGCCAGGAAGCTGGCCAGGACCCCGGAGGTGAACGCCCGGATCTTGAACAGCTGGAGGCGGAACATGGGTTGGGCCACCCGGGTCTCGATCACGCAGAAGGCCAACAGGAGCACCAGGCCGGCCGACACCGAGCCGAGCACCACGGGATTCGTCCACCCCATCACGTGGCCGCCGTAGGGCTCGATGCCGTAGGTGATGCCGATCATGACGAGCACCAGGCCGAACGCGAAGGTGATGTTGCCCGGCCAGTCGATCCTGGCGGGCCGTCGCGGACTCGTTTCGTGGAGTTTGAGGTAGCCCAGGACGGTCCCGATGAGCCCGATGGGCACCGAGACGAGGAAGATCCACCGCCAGTTGAGCGGGGCCAGCACACCACCGAGGACCAATCCGATGAACGTCCCACTGAAGGCGGCGGCCTGGTTCACCCCCATCGCCATGCCCCGCTTGTTGTCAGGGAAGACGTCGGTGAGGATGGCGGCCGAGTTGGCCATGAGCATGGCGGCGCCCACGCCCTGGAAGATGCGCATCACGATGAGCCAGTCGGCGGCGGCGTGCCCGGTCATCCACGTGATCGACAGCATCAACGAGAAGAACGTGAACACGGCGAAGCCGAGGTTGTACATGCGCACCCGGCCGTAGATGTCGCCCATCCGGCCGAGGGACACGACGAGGACGCTGGTGACGACGAGGAAGCCGAGGATCATCCAGAGCAGGTAGAAGGTGTTGCCGGGTTCGAGGGGGTCGATGCCGATCCCGCGGAAGATGTTGGGGAGCGAGATCAGGACGATCGAGCCGTCGATCGTGGCCATCAGCATCCCGAGCGTCGAGATGAAGAGCGCCATCCACTTGTAGCTGGGCGGCAGCGCGGCCAGGTCGCCGCTGAGCCGGGCCGCCCGATCGGACCGTCCCGCGTGTGCCGAGTCGCGTGTGGGCCCCCGGTCGTCCCCCGGCGTTGCGGACTGTTCGACGACGGCCACGGCGCCTCCCGGCGATCACTGACGGGCCCGTCCAGTTGGGTCCCTGCGATCAGCTTAACGCATACGTCAACGTAAGGTAATTGTGCCGACGGGAGGTCTGAATACCCACTGCCCCACGGGTCCACCGGCCTATCGTCGGGGGTCATGGAGCGCGCCACGAGGGGGGACCATCCAGGACGCGCCACGCGCTGGGCGGGTGCGGCGGTGGTGGCCGGGCTCGTCGTGCTGACCGGGTGCGGCTCATCCCTGCTGGACACCTCCACGTCGACGACGTCCGCGGCCACCTCGACGACGGGGGCCGGCACGACGGCGACGACGGTGCCCGTGAACGGCGAGGTGGCGGTGGCCTTCCCGGTCGTGGCCTGCACGGACCCGGCATACGGCGGCTCGGCGGTCAAGTCGTCCTCGGGGTGGAACCCCACCATCCTGATGGCACCCGTGCCCACATCGCTGGTGGGCAAGGTGACGTTCTACACCGACGGTGTCCACACCCTGCTCGGGCCCACCGGCTGGACGTGCGCGCTGGTGACCCCGGGCACGGCGCCGTCGGGGACGTCAGGGTCCAGCACCACCACGAGCACCGACTATGGGAGCACGACCACCACCACCGCTCCCACCTCCCCCACGGCGACCTCGGGGCAGACTGCCGCCATCGGCGCGAGGGGCGCCACCACGCTGGCCCTCTATCCGTCGAACGACCCGAACCCTCCGACGGCCGGCGCGCCGGATCCCGGTGCCGAGGGGATCTTCGCCACCTACGCCACCACCGGGTCCGACGCCGGCGTGTTCCTCGTGTGCCCGTTCTTCACCATCCCGTCCTGGCAGTCCCAGTCGGCCGGATGCACGACGACCAAGCCGACGGGTGAGATCACCAACGACCTCACCCCCGACGTCACCGCCATCGCCGACCCGGCCGGCGTGGCGGGCAACCTCGCCGCATCGGGCGGGCAGACGACGGTGACCGGCGTGGTGCTGTTCCCCCAGATCCCCTCAGCCATCTCCTACGGGTCCCCGGTCGCCGTGGCCGCGGAGTCGTGCTCGCTCGAGACGCCCAGCTTGTGTGCCACGGTGCTGTCGGACTTCGAGGTCCGCGAGTTCCCCGTCCCGACATAGTCCACCGACGGCCCGTCGGGGTCCCCCGCACGCCACCAGCCGTCCGGTCCATGCACCCGAACAGCAACCGACCTGCACCGGCCGCCGGCCCGTCCGCCACCGCACGTGACAATTCCGCCCCGATCCGGTGTTCGGTGCAGGGTGTCCCCACCCTCCGTGGAGCTGCTTGACCCGTCCGTCAGCCGGTCATAGGTTCCCCGTCGAGGGGCGTCGCGGTCGGGCGGCGACCCGGATCCAGGTCGAGCCGTGGAGGAGTGCTCCACACCTCGACTGCAGGGAACCGGAGGCCGCACCGACCACCGGGAAGACCACAGGAGCGACGGCATGGAGCCACGGGACCCCTTGTACCCCGAGGGATCGGCGACGCCGGTCGGCACGCTGACCGAACCGGACCGGTCGACCGACCCGACGGGTCGTGCCGCGGACGGCCTCGGCGCACTTTCCGGAACGGGCGTGGCCCGCATGGCCACCACCGACGTCGGGATCCACAAGGCGAAGGCACGCTCGGCCCGGATGCAGCGCGTCGCCGTCGTCCTCGGCCTCATCGCCCTGGCGCTCGTGGCCCGTGACGTGCTGGCGCCGGGGGCACCGTTCCCCACCCCCTCGGTCCCGACCTCCCTCACCCCCTACCTGCTGCCGATCGGGCTCATCGTCCTCCTCAGCCTGGTGATGGTGGTGCCGTTGCTCGGGGCGGGCCGGTCCCCCCACATCCTCTACCGGCCGGACGAGCTCACGATGAGCTTCGATGACGTGCGCGGCTCGGAGGGACTGGTCGAGGAGGTCACCAAGACCCTCAACCTCTTCCTCGCCTACCGGACCTTCAACGAGCAGATGGGCGGCACGCCCCGCAAGGCCATCCTGTTCGAGGGCCCACCCGGCACCGGCAAGACGTACATGGCCAAGGCCATGGCCTCCGAGGCCGGCGTGCCCTTCCTGTTCGTCTCCTCCTCGGCGTTCCAGTCCATGTTCTACGGGCAGACGAACCGCAAGATCCGCTCCTACTTCAA